>JASFTE010000622.1:0-3635 GCA_050114035.1 Armatimonadota bacterium
CTCCTTGTGGCCGACGTTCAGAACGCCCAGCCCCAGGTCTCGCCATGTGTCCGCGCTGCCCGCCACGCACGCCACGATGATGAGCCCGACGGTGACGATGCCGATCAGGAGGAAGATCGTCTTCTCGACGCCGCTGTAGATGATCCTGGGACCGAACAGAAGCGTGGCCACGCCGGCGAAGGTGATCGCCGTCCACTGCCACGGCTCCCCCCAGCCCGTCGGGCCCACGATCAGCGCCTTGAGCGCGCCCCCGGATGCCCGCGCCCACCCGGGGAGCAGCCACGCGGCCAGGTTGAGGACGATGAACACGTAGGCGAACCCGCGCCATACGCGGCACAGCCCCGCGTACGCGCTTTCGCCAGTCGCGAGGGTGTAGCGGCCGATCTCGATGTTCACCCAGAGCTGGGCGAACACGCCGAGCACCGCGGCCCAGACCATGGTGCTGCCGTACTCAGCGACGATCCGCGGCCACACGATGATCTCACCGGCGCCGATGCTCAGTCCGACGAGCACCGCCCCGGGCCCGGCCAGCCGCCAGAAGCCCACCAGCTTCTCCGGCAGATCGGCGAGCTTCAGGGGGGCAAGTCCACGGGCGGGCACATCATCCGCGGGGGTAGCTTCGGCCATGCGATGGACACTCCGTCACGCTCGATAGCCGCCAGCGCACACAACGCGGCCCTATTCCCCGCCGGGCCTGGCAGGCCTCTGTCCGCCTACCGGCCCCGCGCACCCTCCCGCCGCTGCCACTCGAATATCGACGCCACCTCCGGCGTCGGCCGCGCCGGCTCCTTCGCGTACGCCTCGAAGTGGTTGCCCGCGGCGACCAGCGCCACCCCCGGCCCCATCACCAGCTCCCCGCTCCCCCCATAGACGCGGTTCCCCACGATCTCCACCCCCGTGCAATCCGGGGTCCTGAGGTGCACCACCGGTGCATCCCCCTGCGCCAGCGCGATCACGTTCCCCCGGATGATGTGATCGAATGAGTACGTCCGGGCGAGGATCCCCGCCCCAGAGCCCACGAGGAACCGGTTGTACAGGATCAGCCAGTTCTCGTTCATCCCGCCCATGGACAGCCCCGACCTCGGCGAGCGGATGTCGCAGTTGTACACCACATTGCGCGGCCCCTCGGGCCCATGGCTCCTGTCGCCGGGCGGCGACCCCCAGCCGCCGTAGCCGTAGCTGCCCGTCTTGCCGGCCGCGTTGACGCTGCACTGCTCCACCAGGTTCTCGTTGGTCCAGCCCGCGTGCCACTGCAGGTCGCTGTCGTGGAACGTGCACTTGCGGACTACGTTCCCCGCCGCCGACCACTGCAGGCACGGCGCGTGGCGCATCCGGCGCGTGGAGACGTTCTCCATGAGGCAGTCGTACGAGCGCTCCCAGCCCACGTACGCCGTCCCGCCCCCGCCGTGGTACCAGGCGTCCTCCAGCACGCAGTCCCTGATCTCGCACCACTTCGCCCAGCGCGTATAGACCGGGTGCCGGCCCGCCTTGAGCACCCGCACGCCCTTCGCCCAGCACTCCCACGCCGCGGCCATGAGGATCCCGGTCGTCCACACTTTCTGCGTCTGCTCGAGACTGAGATCCTCGATTCCACAGCGCCGAATGGGGTGGATCCGCTGCGCTGTAGCGCCGTCCACCGCCGGGAAGTCGATCCGCAGCGGCTGGTTCAGGCGTACTCGGTTCCCGCGCACGCCTGCCACCCGCAGCTCGTACCGCCTGTACTCTGCCCACCGGCACGCGTTCTGCACCAACTTGTTCCACCGCTCCGTCGCCGGCGCGTACAGCACGATGGCATCGCCGGGCTCCAGGCTCGGTTCCGTCTTCAGCACGATCTCCGTACCCCCGCGCTTCCCGTCGCGGGCAAGCTCCCACACCTCGCCGCTGCGCCGGTCGCCGTAGAACATGATGGCCCCGATGCTCGCCTTCCAGTGCAGCGGGTAGCGCTGCCGTCCCTCGGGGATGCGGTGCTCGGGATCGACGCGCACTCGGATGGACGCCTCGGCCTGCTCGCCGGTGCGCCACTCGGCAACGGCCCGCAGTGTGCGCTCGCCGGGCTCGGCGCGCTGCACCACCTCGTCCCCGAAGGCCCGCAGCAGGTACGTCCCGCCCCAGCGGCCGGCGCCCATTGCCTCGTAGGTCAGCTCGGATACCAGCGTCCCATCGGCCTCAAGGGCGATGCGACGCAAGCCGTCCGGCCGGGCGTGGATCTCGATCCACGTGTCCGGTCCGACGACGGCGCCCTCGGCGGGCCGGTAGAACCCCACGCCGCCGGGCGGGCCGTTGTAGCGGAACACGAGCTTCGTCGCCTCCGCGCGCTGCCCGCGGATGACCACGTTGTCGTCGGTGATGAGGACGGGGCGGTCGAGGTGGTAGGCGCCCTCGCGCAGCACCAGCGCTCCCCCGCCGCGCTGCGCGACGGCCTTCGCTCCGGCCTCGAGCGCGGCACTGTCGTCGCGGTCGTCGTCGGGCCGACCGCCGAACTCCTCGACTCGCGCTCGTTCCGGCGCGGATGGGATCCCCCCCGGCACTCCGGCGTAGCGCCAGTCGGGATAGACGATCCCGTCCGGCCCGACCACGTCGGCCGCTGTGAGCCGATCCGTCTCGTGGGGCTTGATTTTGTAGGCTGGCTCCCACGGCGGTGCGGCCGCCGCCTCTGCTCCGATCATCACGACGACTAACAGGCCAAGCAACACGCTGCGGGTGTGCATGGATGCCTCCAGTACTGGCGCCGCGGCGTGCCCTTCGCCATCCATCACCCTCAGCCCTCGCCCGGCCGAAGGTACAGGCCGCCAACGGGGGCAACAACATGCCAACACGCCGCGCCACAGGAGGCCCAGCCATGCCGACCATCACCGTGCAAGGCCCGCCGATCACGGACGTGGACGTGAAACGCGGCTTCGTGAAAGCCCTGACCGACGCCGCCGAAGCAGCCTACGGCATCCACCGGGATGCCTACGTGGTGCTGCTCAAGGAGAACACGCCGGACAATGTGGGTGTGGGCGGAGAGCTGCTCGTGGACAGGCACAGTTCAGGCACGTGAGGGCGCAGTGACTGCACTGGCCATGAAGTGAGTCGAGCGGCGCTGGGTTTCACGCATTGAGGCTTGGCCCGTGGCAGGAGGGGGCCAGAACGGGGCCCGCGGCCTCCTGGTCCCGGTCCATGCCGAGGCCTATCACGCGGCGGACCTCCTGCGCCGTGGTGATCCCGGCGAGCACCTTGCTGATGCCGCTGTCTCGCAGAGACGGAACGTCCGCGACCGTGCGCACCTCGTGCTCCCACGCGTCGCGCGTGACGAGCTCGGCGACGTCGTCCGTGATGGGCAATACCTCGAACACGGCCGTCCGGCCGCGGTACCCGGTTCCCAGGTAGCTATTGCAGCCCGATCCGCGATACAGCATCGTCTCGCCCGGCGGGAGCGCCCCCACCATCTCGATTTCGTGCCGGGGCGGCTCATACGGCTCGCGGCAGCCCGAGCAGATCGTGCGCAGCAGGCGCTGCCATGGAATGCCAACGGCTGGGTTGTCATCGACGATGAGGATGTGGACCGAAGATGGCTCGCGGGCCATTCCCTGCCCCTCGCTCGTTGCTACCAATGCATCGTCGGAATAGATCAGGTGCTGTCTACACAGATTACA
>JASFTE010000623.1:0-3634 GCA_050114035.1 Armatimonadota bacterium
ACCCCCAACGACCAGGGTCAGAATCCCGGTGACATTCATGATAGGTACTTGTCAATAGGGAAAGCGGAGGTTCCCCCCGGCAGTGGCCATCGTGCCGTCCCCGGTAGCGTGGGTGGCGGTCACGTGCGCGGCGAGCTCTTTGTCATAACTCACGGTCTAGAGGTCCGCGGTCGGGCGCGAAGGGTCCTTGGGCTGATGCGAAGGGTGAAGCAACAGGGCTGAATATCAGAGATCGAGGATGTGGCCCTGCCCGACAGTGATGGAGATGGATTTGGCAATGGGAACTGCTTCCGTGCGCGTCTGTATCGTGGCGATGGGCGCGATGGCGATGGCCGTCGCGGAGGCGGCGGCTCCGCTCGTGGGTGAGAGCGAGGCCGTGTACTCGCTGGCCGGAGGGAACGAGGAGGTCCGAGGTCTCGCCATCGATGACTCCTCCCCCGAGGGAGCCCGGCTTCTGGTCCTCGACGCCTCGGGCAAGGTGTTCGCCTACCGACTGCCGGAGGAGCCGACCGCGGAGCTCGCCGAGCTGGAGCTTCTCAGCACCCTTGACCTCCCGAAGCAGGCCGACGGAAGTGCCATTCCCAGCCCCCGCGGTCTGGCGCTGGGGCCCAACGGAGGCGGCGATGTTCTTCTTTTCCTGAGTCGGCACGGTGGCAGACCGTACCTGTGGCGCTTCGAGGCCGACGACGGCACGTCGGCGCGGGTGGACCTGTCGCTCGGCCGGTTTCACCTCGGGAATCGCGAGGCGCTCGATCTTGACTGGGACCAGGGCGAGGTGGTGGTCTGTTTCGATGCCTCGGGCTACGGCCCGCCGGACCTGCGTGTGAGGCGCGGCGTGGTGCGTCTGCGATGGGAAGCGCCGGGTGACGCCGACCCGACCTTCGTCCATCACATGCCCGATACCGGCAGGGGGCCGTCCCACGGCGTTGCCCACATGAGCCTGGAGGGCGCCCGCTACCTGTGGGGCACGGTCGGCGACGACCACATCTACTGCGCCGAGGCCCGGACGGGTCGCGCCATCTTCCACTTCGCCCGGCCTGCATCGGTCGAGGGCGACTCGTCGGGCGAGGGGCTGGCCTTCGGGCGCGACGCGCTGTGGGTGCCGGAGTCTGCACCCGGTCCGGACCGGGTGCACCGTGTCAACGTGACCCGCAACCTGGACGCTCCGTATGTGGGCCCGAAGATACTCCGCCACCTCACGATGACCATTGAGACCGTGCCGGAAGAGGGAGCGGTGGACCCGGGCGTCGCGTACCACAACTACTCGCGCCCCTACGCCAGCGACCAGGTCCGGAACCAGGGAATCTGGCCGGAGACCGAGCAGGTTGCGGACGTCTCGGACGCGCCGAACGCGACCATCAGGGAGCTGACACACGACCCGGGAGGCGATCGGTCCAGCCGGCAGCACTTCCGCTCCGTGCAGTACGCGGCGGCGGCCGGCAGGAAGTGCGCGTCGCGGTATGAGATCGACCTGTGGACCAATCGCTACAGGAAGTTCGTCTACCCCCACCGCGCGAGCCGTAAGGCCGCGGGGCTCGAGGGAACGGACTACCTGGCGGACGACGCGCACCTGTACAACCTGAGCGACGCGGCGACCTACGACGCCTTCATCGAGCGAGTGAGCTCCCACATCCGCACCAAGTACGGCGCGCCGGCCGACATGGACAACCCGTACTGGGCGGCCCGGAATGTGCTGGAGTACATCCAGGACAGCTACTACTATCCCGACCGATCGAGGGGCATGCCCGCGGCGGTGGACTACGACAATGGACACTACGATGCCAATCCGGGCAACCTGAAGATCGCCCTGTCGGCCGGGCCCTACGATGGATCGCAGATCATCGCTTGCTCGGGGACGAGCGTGATGCTCTGCGGGACCATGCGGCACCTGGGCATCCCCGCCCGGTGGATCGGGTCGGCGGCGCAACACGGAGCCGGCGAGTGGGACACGGATGGTGACCGTCTCCTGGACCAGGACGAGACGGCTGCGTGCACCAATGGGCACCGCTACAACCAGGTCTGGCTGGGCCCCGAGTATGGGTGGATGTGCTTCGATGCCACGCCCTCACTGCCGGCCTCCGGCGACTTCGATCCACCTCCGCCTCTGCGGTCCCAATGGCTGTACATCAACAGAGCCGCCGCCGGCCACCTGCACGCGAGGCGAGTCGTCTTCAACGTGGGTTCCGAGTTCATGCTGCCGCTCTATCGGGACTTCGAGTACGACGAGAGGCTGGCACGGGACAACAACTGTGGCGGCGACCAGCGGTACAACCTCCAGGGACGATTCGACAGGCCCGAGGCGTGGAGGCTGGCGCGGCATCGCATTCGGTTGACGAACCTGTGTTTCCTGAGCAACGTCAGCGTGTCGGGGCCGCCCGCCACGACTGTCCTTACCTGGGAGCTGGAGGGCAAGTGGGACCTGGATCCGGAGGCGACGTTGGCCGTGCACCTGCAGCGAGTCGAGCCGAAGACGGGCAGGGCCACGGACGTTGCTCTTCTGGCCGAGGGGATTCCCCATGGCTCCAAGGCGGTGACGCTCGACCTCAGCGACCACCATGGCGAGGGCTACCGCCTGATCCTGCGCAAGGAGGGCGACGCGGAGACAGGCGGGCACTCGGGTCTGCTCGGCCTCGAGTGAGCCGGGGCATCCGCGCGCTCGGCGGGGCTCACCGGACGAGGATGCCCGGCCTCTGCCACGTCGTCTCCGCCACCTCAGTGCTAAGCATGGGCCAATCCGGAGTGCCCGTGATGATCTCCGGGGCGCCATCGGTCAGCACCATGGTGTCCTCGGACTTTGTGCCCGTGACAGATGGGTTCCAGGCAAAGGCCTGGTTGGGCTGCACCGTGAGGTCGCAGTCAGGCTCGGCCTTGTAGTCGCGCGCCGCGTAGCCGGTCGGGCCGCCCTGGTGATGGAGTCTCCACTCATCGGCGAAGCCCTGCTCCTCGTATGCGGCGATCCCGGCCGCGAAGACGTCGCCGATGCGGGCTCCCGGCGTCGTGTGCGATATGAGCGTCGCATCGACGTACGCGACGGCCTCCTGCCTGCGCCGCAGCTCGTCGTCGAGCGGGCCGAAGTGCACCAGCCGCGTGGCCGACAGGCACAGGCCTTTGTAGCGTCCCCCCACGACGAGCATGGCGTACTTCTGCAGGGGTTTGGCGGCGTTCGGGATGGGATGGCGGTACTTGAGGATGCGCTCGTCGGTCGCCACGAGCACGACTCCGGGAATCAGCCCCCAGGCCATCAACTTCTCGGCCATCATCCCGGCGATCCTCCCCTCCAGATCGCCCGGCTTTATATCCTGCGCTACCTCGCGGAGGATGCGCCCGACGGTCTCCCCCCCGTACTTGTAGCGCTCGAGCTCGGAGGGCAGAAGGCTGTAGCGCAGCGCAGCTATCTCGGCGGCAACGTCCTGCGCCCCGCCGAGGGGCACGTCGCCGGCGAAGGGCTCCCGCGCCAACTCCCGCAGCAGCGCTGCAGCCCCGTCTCCGTCCCACCATGCGTGCGATCGCACCTCGATGCCCAGATCGCCGATCTCCTCGTCGAGGATGCGCTGCTCCTCGATGTTGTTCGTGATTGCGTAGTCCCGCTCCGGCGTGACCACGAGCGTGGCGATGCCGTTCTCGCTGGCGATGG
>JASFTE010000624.1:0-3634 GCA_050114035.1 Armatimonadota bacterium
TGTCGGCATCGAGCGCCGAGTAGAAGCCGCCGCCGGGGCCCGTCATCTCCCGCAGCACCCAGTCGTACGTTCCCGCGGCCGCCCGGCGGTACTGCTCGTCCCCCGTGATGAGGTAGGCGTCTACGTACGCGCGGGAGAGCTGGGCGTTGTCGTAGAGCATCTTCTCGAAGTGCGGCAGGAACCAGCGCGCGTCGGTCGAGTAGCGGTGGAAGCCCCCGCCCACGTGGTCGTGCACGCCGCCGAGCGCCATGGCATCCAGCGTGCGCGTGGCCATCTCGAGGAGCTTCTCGTCCTCGCTTTGCCGGTACTCGTACAGCAGGAGCCGCAGGCTGCCGTGTGGCGGGAACTTCGGCGCGCCGCCGAAGCCCCCGAGCCGGTCGTCGAAGGACTCCCGCAGCTCACTCAGCGCCCCAACGACGAGCTCTCGGGTCACCTCCCCGAGGGCCTCCACATGCCCGCCCGAGGAGGCCTGCCTGATGGCCGCCGCGAGCTGGTCCGCCTGCGCGGCCACCTCCTCGCGCTTCTCCTGCCAGGTCTGGTGCAGGCGGGTGACGAGCGTCTTGAAGCCGATCCGTCCGAAGCGATCCTCGGGCGGGAAGTACGTCCCCGCGTACCACGGCTTCCGCTCCGGCGTGAGCCACAGGGAGTTGGGCCAGCCGCCCCGGCCGGACATGAGCTGGGTGGCCATCATGTAGATCTCGTCCACATCCGGCCGCTCTTCTCGATCCACCTTGATGGCGATGAAATACTCGTTCAGCAGCGCCGCGATCTCCTCGTTCTCGAAGGACTCCCGCTCCATGACGTGACACCAGTGGCACGTGGAGTACCCGATGGACAGGAAGATCGGCTTGCCCTCCGCCTTCGCCCGCTCGAAGGCCTCCTCGCCCCACGTGTACCAGTTCACGGGGTTCCTCGCGTGCTGCAGCAGGTAGGGACTCGTCTCGTGGATCAGCCGGTTGAACTCATCGCCCCCGTCCGGGGGCAGTTTGGCGATCTCCTCGGCTGTCGGCAGTGGCTTGCGCATGTGAGGCACCCTCTCCCCCTCGTGATTCCCATTCGGCCACAACACGGTCGCCGCCAGGATGCACCCGCCCAGCACGGCGGCCGCCAGTACGTACCTGAGCCATCGGCGCTTCCGGACAAGCTCCATGACCATCGGCCAGCCCTCGCGGGACGCCATCGCCGACACATGCTCCACTCCCAACCGATACTTGCCGCGGGCGCGGCAAGTATCGGTTGGGACTACGTCACGGTTGTCGGTCGGATCCCTACGTCCCCTCAGGCGCGCGAGCCCTTCGCTCGTGCGCGCAGCTCTCAAGGACCGCCGGGCGGCGCTTCCTTGATCCCGTAGGTGACCGTGCCCCAGGTTCCGCGCCCGGCCGCGAACATCGTCCACAACGAGCGGCTGATGCGCCCACGGAGCTTGTCGCAGAAGGGGCACTCGGCCGCGAAGTGCTTCGCTATCCTGTTGTTGCGCACGATATAGGCGTTCGTGGGGTGTGTTGTGTCGAGCTGCCAGTCTTCCAGCTCCTCGGGCTTCGTGAGGACGGCCAGCGACACGCGCCTCAGCTTGCGCGTCGCGGCGATCTCCCTGAGCCTCGCTTCGTCCGCCGCCGGGTCGCCGAGGAAGACGATGGCCGTGGAGAGCTTGCTCTTCTTGTGCCTCGCGGCCAGCTTGTCGAACTCGCGGGCGTAGTCGGCCGCCATGTCGTTGGCGGAGTTGACGAAGGTGACCGCGAGGGGCTTGCCGGCGGCGTCGCACGTGAGGCAGTATGACTTCCCGGCTCTGGCCCCGGCCACGACCTTCACCGTGAGCATCGGGGCCGTCTCCCCAACAACAGAACGTGGCCCGGCCACTGCGGCCAAGGGCCACGATAGGAGCAGCACGGCTGTCCCCAGGCGCTTAGCTGACACCGCAAGAGTCCTCATCGTGAGCCACCCCCTTCTGTCACCTCGTGTTCCCCGGCCGGCCCGTTGGCTGTGTTGCGTGCGCCACAGTGGGGCGTGGTGCGCGTCTGCGGGGCTACTTCCAGGCGAGGACGATGACGCGAGGCTTGTCCTGGGGGAGGGCGTCGGCCGTGAGGGTGGCGCTGTGCTTGCCGTCATTCTCGACTGTGGCCTCGTCCTTCATCAGGCCCACGAAGTCGTCCACTCCGACGATGGGGAGGCGGCTGCTCGTGGCCTCCGTACGGTAGTGCATGGGGAGGATGACCTTCGGCTTGAGCTGATGCACCACGCGCCTGGCCTCCTGGGCGTCGATGGTGAAGTGGCCGCCGACGGGGATCATGAGGACGTCCACGTCTCCGATCTCGGCGACCTGGGCATCAGTCAGCGGGTGCCCGAGGTCGCCGCAGTGGGCGAGCGTGATGCCGCTCTGCTGCCAGACGAAGATGGTGTTGTCGCCCCGGCGGGCGTTGGCCGGATCGTCGAAGTGCTTGGTGGCGATGCCCTTGAAGCTGATCCCGGCGGCCTCGTGCGGGCCCGTGCCGCTGACGACGGTCGGGCCGCCCTTGACGGCGGCGACGTTATTGTGGTCGCCGTGCCCGTGGGTGACCAGGAGGACGTCGGCGCTCACGTCGGGGATGGGGTAGCCGACGGACTCGTTGACCGGGTCCATGGCCACGCGAGTCTCCTTGCTCTCGACGAGGAAGAAGGCATGTCCGAACCACGTGATGCGTATCTGCTTCTCGCCGAGGTCGCCCGGCGCAGCGCCGGCGCGAGACCCCAGCACAACGGCGCACAGACACATGAGCGCGATGATCGCGAGTCGGTCCATGGTTGGTCACTCCTCGGTCGAGAGTTCGCCTCGGCGAGGGGTGTTCCTTCGAGGAGCACCGTAGTGCTCGTGGTGGCGTCGCCCAGCGGCGCTTAGTTTCCGCGGCGCGGCCGAGGGGGCGTCTATGTGGTGCACTCCAGGAGGGCCCCTCGCACGAGCAAGGGGACGGGGATAGGCGCGGATGGGGGAGCCTCTCAGCGAGCACGTATCAGGGACAGGTAAGGCACATCGCCATGGCCGAGGCGCACAGAGCCTGTGAGGGGGGCCTCGGCTCTCGATGCCATGCTTGCGTCCCAGAAGTATAAGGCACTTACGACCACGCACTGGGTGCAGTAGATGGCTCCGGTGTCGTCCAGGAATGCGAAGGCGGCCGTGACTGGCCGCCCCTGACTGGTGGCCGCGAACGCGCCGTCTCCTTCGGGTCCCACGTACATGGCGTTGATGGTGACGCGCTGATGCAGCCACTTGTCGAGATTGGCGGTGATGTCACCAATGGCGACCTGGGGCGCCGGGTCGGGCGGGTTACAGTGGATGGTGAGGCGTCTGGCGACATGGTCGTACCTCAGGCGGGCGCCGGCAATGACCCTCAGGACGAGCATGGGTGCGTACAGATGGTCCTTGTGCAGCGCCACGGGGACGGGCAGTGGCGTAGTGTAGTCGTGTACGCGGAGGAACTTCTCTCCGGTGCGCATCAGTACGTAGTGCCAGCCGGGCTTTCTCAGTTGCACCGAACTGAAGCGCTCCTTCGTGTGGGCCTCGACCGCCCACCCGAGCTCTTCGAACAGCTGCCGGACCGGGATCAAGACGTGTCGGGGTGCGTGCGGGTACGGGTAGCCTACGACCGCGTGAATCGCCGGC
>JASFTE010000625.1:0-3619 GCA_050114035.1 Armatimonadota bacterium
AGCGCCCTTGGGTCGACGACGACCCCGCGACCCCGAACGAGGCCTACTTCCGCCACGTGGACGAGGCCCTCGAGATCGCCCGCCGGAAGGGCATCGTCCTCGGCCTGCTCCCCTGCTGGGGCGACTTGGTCCTCAATCGCAAGCTCGTTACTAGCGGGAACGCGCGGACCTATGGCCGGTGGCTGGGCACGCGCTACAAGGACGCTCCGAACGTGGTGTGGGTCCTGGGTGGCGATCAGCCGCCGACAGGCGTGGAGGATGTCTGGCGCGAGCTGGCCGCGGGATTGGCTGAGGGGGATGGGGGCCGCCATCTGATGACGTACCACCCGCGCGGCGGGCAGAGGTCCTCGGACTACTTGCACGACGAGGAGTGGCTCGACTTCAACATGATGCAGTCAGGTCACGCGATCGACATACCGAACTACGACATGGTACTCTCGGACTACGCCCGGACGCCCGTGAAGCCCACCCTCGACGGTGAGCCGCGATACGAGAACATCATCAACCGCTTGCGCCAGGAGGGCCCACGCATCACTGCACATCAGGTCCGCAAGGCAGCGTACAATGCCGTGCTGTCTGGCGCTTGCGGACACACCTACGGCTGCAGTGAGATCTACCGCTTCTGGCGGCCCGGCGATGGTGGCCGCTGGGGGCCCGAGACCCCGTGGCCGGAAGCCATGGACTTCCCCGGGGCCTTGCACATGGGCTACCTGAGGGCTCTGATGCTGTCACGACCGTGGCACGAGCTGTGGCCCGAGCCCAGGCTCATCGCGGGGGGGCAGGGAATGCGCGGCACCTACGTGCCCGCGGCCTTGGCCGAGGACGGAAGCTGGGCCTTGGCGTACGTCCCCGAGACGCAGAAGGTCACAGTTGACCTCCGGAGGATCGTTGGCGGCGGGGCGCGCGTGTCGTGGTACAACCCGCGGGATGGTCACTTCACATCCGTGGGCGACTTCCCGAACGATGCCCCTCTCAGCTTCGCCCCGCCCGCGGGCGATCCGGACCCGGACTACGTACTGGTCGTCGAGAGCTCGCGTCCGGACACCGAGCCACCGGCAGTTGACCGCGTCATCGCGGCCGGCGATCCGGAGCGCGTCGTGGTGGTCCTCTCCGAGCCCGTGGCCGGCCCCGAGGCCGCTGCGCCTCGCAGCTACCGGATCGACGGGGGCGTCGACACTCGCGAGGCGGCGCCCTCCGGCGATGGCCGCTTCGTCTTTTTGAAGACCTCGCCCCTCGAGGAGGACCGGACCTACACCCTCCGTGTCCGTGGGGTGACCGACCGTGCCGGCAATGCGGTCAAGCCCCGCACTGCGGTCGAGTTCACCTTCGCCTCGGCAGGCCCGGCGGCCGGCACTGCTCTGGTTGCCCACTACGCCTTCGACGAGAAGCAGGGAACGCTGGTCCGCGACTCGGCGGGCGTTGGGGAGGGCCTCGACCTGGAGATCGCCGATCCCGATGCGGTCGAGTGGATTGACGGCGGCCTGCGAGTGAAGGCATCGACTACGATCCTCTCGGACGGGCCTGCGGAGACCTTGGCTCAGGCATGCCGTGAGTCGAGCGCCCTCACCATCGAAGCCTGGGCAACACCCGCGGCCCTCGACCAGACCGGGCCGGCGCGGATTGTGTCGCTATCCAAGGACACCGGCTCGCGCAACTTCACCCTTGGTCAGACGGCCGGCTCGTACATCACCCGTCTGCGGACGACAGCGACCTCGACTAACGGGATCCCCGAGCTCGTCAGTGAGCCTACCGCCGTCGGCACGGAGCTGACACATGTGGTCTACACACGCCTGGAGACGGGGGACGCACGGATCTACGTCAACGGGGTCGAGAGCGCCCTGGGCTTCGCGTGAGGGGACCTATCAACGTGGGACGACGGCTTCCGTTTCTCGCTGGCCAACGAGGTCACCGGAGACCGGCCGTGGCTCGGCGAGCTGCACGTCGTACGGATCTACAGCCGCGCCCTGTCGGTCGACGACGTCCTGGCGCAGTATGCGGCCGGGCCCTGAGGCCTGGTGTCGAGCCCTAGAAACCCGGCCGACAACCCCTGGTTTTCCCAGCATCGGATCGGGATGTGAGCCCGGTAGTGGAGTTGGGGAGCTCGGCCGTCAGGCCGCTGGGGCCACGGGGATTGAGCGCCAGGCGGGAGCAACGGGCCGCAGGGCGAGCAGCTGACCCCACAGGCTGCACAACACCGCCGAAATCGAGCGCAAGAAAGCCCCAAAGGCCTCGGCGTTCATCACCAGCGTGAGGTTGGCCACCGTGGCAGCCATCAGCACCTGGAACAAGGTCTTGGCGCGGCCCAAGTATCGGCTCTGCCGAATCCCCAACTGCACCAGCCGCCCGATCCGATGCTCCACCACCACTCGCTGGCGATACTGCTGCCGGAAGTACTCGGTACGCTCCAACGCCCGCGCCGCCTGCAGCCGCGCCTCATCCGGATGCAGTGTGACGGTACGCCCGCGACGACGCCGCTTGTCCGTGACGCATTCCCCATACCGCGGACACGCCTGGCACATCTCTTTGGGAAACGCAAACCGCTTCACTCGTACCTTGGGTTTGCCAGCCCCAGGCCGGACCCATACCCACGTCCAATGTGTCGTCTCATGCCCCTGCGGGCACCGCACCCGACCAGCCGGCACATCGATCTCAAAATCCTGCTTGGAGATCGACCGCCCCCTATGTGGGTTCACCGTCGGCGCGATCACCTCGCGCTCCCCAAGCTGCTTGCGCGTCTCCATGCTCCCATACGCCGTGTCGCCGATCACCTGCTCCACGTCGCTGCCCGTGTTCTGCTCGCTCGCCTCCACCAAATCCGCTGCCGTCTCCCCCTCCGGCTCATTGCCTGCCAGCACGTCCACCGCCGTTGCCAACTGCGTGTCCACGTCGGTGGCCACGGACGCCTTATGACCGGTGAACGATTTGCCATGGCTCTTGTGCCCGTGCCGCTGCTCCGGATCGTGCACCGACGGGATGCGATCCTTGGCCGTCCCCTTGCGGATGCGATACCCTCTGTCCGTCGGCTCTACATCCTGCCACAGCAGCTGCCGCAGAAGCTCAGAAGCGGCCACGATCCGCTCGTCGGCCTCGCTCCCCGCCTGCTGCCGCGAGCGAAGCTGCCGGGCTAATTCCAACACCCGCTTGCCGTCCTCGATGATCTCGGTCAGAAACGCCTCCCGGGAGGCGGCATCCTCCCAATCCATATCCGTCGTGGCTTTGACGCTCGAGGCGAAGTACCGTCCCAGTCCCTGAGTCTCGGCCCACGCCTCCACCTCCTGCTCCTCAACGTGCGCCAGCACCCGGCACAGCTCCCCAATCCCGTGGGCAATCAGGTTGTACGTGTCCTCCACGGCACCGCGACCGAAGACGTGCGTCGTGTCCAGCGCCGCCCGCATCCTGCGACCCTTCAGATACCCCACCTGCCGCGCATACTCCAGGCTCCGGCGAAAGATCGTCTGCGCCTGCTCGTGGATCACCAACTGCGCCCGGAATAGCTGCAGCGTGCTCTTGGCAAAGGGCCGCTCATCCATCTCCACCCCCAGCGCCACCTTCCACCGCATATCGAAGTCCGCCCGCTGCTTCGCCTCATCGTCCGATACCCGGTCGTGCGTCTGCAGCA
>JASFTE010000626.1:0-3613 GCA_050114035.1 Armatimonadota bacterium
GTACCTGGCCGGGTCGAGAGCCTCGTCGAGGGTCGTGACTGCCTCGGCGAGCACACCGGTCTCCTTCACCTTGTCGGCGAGGAGGGCCTTGCCGGGAGCGTAGATGGCCACGACGGCGGTTGCCGGGTTGTACCCGGCGTAGACCTCGATAGCGTTGCGCAGGAGGACGTCGGCGGCGGGATCGACGCCGAGCTTGGCGCCCACGCGGAGCTGGCACAGGAGAATGAGGCCCTTGCCGCACGGCATCTCGATGAGCGCGGCATTGCTCAGCATTCCGCCGCACTCGACGAGCGTGCGGCCGCCCTGGAGGGGTTTCACGTAGACGTTCTTGTACGTGGGGTGGTCGCCGGCCCAGTCGATGAAGTCCTCCTTGCCCAAGTCCTTGAACAGCGGTGTGCCGAGAGCCTTGGGATGGGCATAGCCGCCATAGTGGATGGTGGTCTTGAGAGGTGCGGGAAGGTTGGCCCCGGCGGCCGGGACGTCTTGCTCGAGCACGATGACCCGCCCGCCCTGCGCGGCGAAAGCGAGGATGTCCTGGCCGAAGGCCTCGTCGGGAGTGAGTGTGTCGGGGCCGATGATGAGGACGCCGGTATTGCCTGCCGCATCGGCGAGCTGCTCGACCTTCTCGAACTGGGCGCCGACGCCCGTCAGGAAGCGCTCGAGCTTCCCGGAGCGGTCCAGGATCGTGATGGGCGTTCTGACCTTGATGGCACGCACGACGGGAAGGACCGGGACCGAACGCTCGTCCACGTAGTCGGGCGCGCCGGGCTGTGTGGCCTTCAGAGTGAGGACGCCGTCTCGGCGCGCGGTGGTGGTCGGCGGGGCGATGGCGAGAGTCTGCTCGACGCCGAAGCCGGGCTCTATCTCGAGGTCTGTCGTGCCGCCAGCGATGCGTTTGCCCTTGACCTCGTACTGCCATTCGAAGGTCACGGGCGCATCGCTGAGGGTGTCGTTCATCACCTTGCAGAGCAGCTCGCTCTCGTTGCCGCCGGAGAGACGGTGCGTCTGCTTGCGCGGGATGACGCAGAGATCGCTGAAGATCTTGCGGGCATCCTCGTACTGGTGCAGGTTCATCCAGGGGAAGTACCCGGCGACGCCGGCCCAGCGGTAGCCGCCGTACAACATGCGGGTGTATTTGGCCTTGCCGCGTTTGGCGTAGTCGGGTCCGCGGAACACCTCGTCGCCCAGCACGTACGATCCGCGCTGGAGCTCGGCGGCATAGGCGCTCTCGCCCACCACCCAGGGCTTCTCGCGCGTCCAGGGCCAGCGGCGTATCTTGGGGGCGTACTCGGTGAGGGTGTAGGCGTTGTCCGGGTAGTAGTCGAGCGAGCCGGCCGGGTAGTGGGGGTCGTTGATCTCCACTCTCCCGCTGAGGTCGCCGGCGCCGCCCACGGTGTAGGGACGGGTCGGGTCGATGGCGCGGGCGGCCTCGATCACGTCGCTCATGAGCTCCTCGACCCGGTCCAGGTACGCGCCGTAGATGTTCATGCCGGTGATGTATACGAGCTCGTTCTCCACCTGGTAGAAGATGACGGAGGGGTGGTTGCGGTAGGCGAGGGCGAGCTGCTCCATGTGCCGGCGGAAGCCCTCCCACACGGGCTCGTTGGGGATGAGAAGCGGCTGGTTGGTGTCGGGGTCCTTCGTGCGCTTGCCGAGGGTGCGGCTGATGAACATGCCGTCGATCATGGAGCAGAGGCGCCCGGGGATGCCGTTGCGGTCGTAGAACTCGAGGCGCTCCTCGCGCGACTTCAGGAAGGCGGACGTCCTGCGATTGGCGCTGAACCTGGTGAAGCGGTTGTTCTCCTCGCGGAACTGGGTGAGCCACTCGTCGCCGCTGAAGCACCTGCCGCGAACGTTCACCCAGTTCCAGACGTTGCGCCGTACGCCGTTGATGTAGATGCCCGGGCCCTTGATGGTCACCTCACGGAAGCCGAATAGCTCCTCCTGCACGTCGATGGGCCTGCCGCCCTCGGAGATGGTCGTGCGGAGGCGGTACAGGTCCGGGTCGGGCACCGGCCACCAGAGCTTCGGGTCGGGCCACTCCCAGGAGACGGTCCACAGGGCCGTGTCGCCGGCGGGCACCGTGACGTCCACCGGGCCGAAGGACGTCTCCACCCGGTCGTTCTTGTCGTACACGGCCTCGCAGCGGAGCTGGAGCTTTCGGTCGGTGTCCGTGGTGTTGCGGACGGTGACGTCGGCCACGAGCTGCTTGTCGGCGACAGAGGGCTTGATGAAGATGTCATCGGTGTAGACATTGCCGACCGATGCGAGCGTCACGGGGTTGACGATGCCGTAGTCCACACCGTTGCCGTCGCCCTTGGTGCTGGGGTAGATGGGCTCGATCCAGAAGACCCAGTCCTGCCGGCTCTTTGGGCGATTGCGGTGGTGGTCGAGGTCGCCCGTCCGGCCGTAGTTCTCGATGTCCACGGCGTAATACGGGCCCTTCACGGCGAGGGCGAGCTCGTTGGTCTTGCCCGGCTCGATGTACCGGGATATGTCGAGGTCCCATGGGATCCAGACGCCCCGGTGCGTGCCGGCGAGCTTGCCGTTGACGAAGACGCTCACGAGCCAGTTGGTGCCGGAGAAGTGCAGGGAGAAGCCGCGGCCCCGGTGTGCGGCGGGGACGTTGACTTGCGTGCGGTAGATGACGCGATGGGCGAATATGGTCTCCGGCTTGTTCCAGAGGGACGAGGGGACATCAATGCCCATCCAGCGGAGCGGGTAGTCGTCCTGGGAGGGAAGGGCCGGCACGGGCTCCCACGCGCCCTGGTCCATGTCGAGATCGTCGTACCGCGCCACCTGCCAGAGGCCGCTCAACTGGACCTCGGTGCGGGCGACGGACGTCGGAGCGGGGAGGCCGTATGCCTTCGCTGCCGCCTGGCGATCGATGTCGGAGTCGTACGTCTCCCCGGGCTTCAGGGGGCCCTCGGGCACCCAGTCGCCTTTCATCAGGGCGAAGCAGTCGAGGGCCATGAGCATGCGGCCGCCTTCGTTCGGCTCCCGGTAACGTATCTCGAGGGTCTCATCGCCGGGGTCCAGCGCCACGGCGCCGAGCTTGAGCCAGGCCACCTCCATCCACTCGCCGAGCTCCATCACATTGGTCGACTGCGCGTCCGTGCCGACCTTGGCCCACTGGGTCGCGCCGATCCGCCACTCGAAGGGCGCCCGAGCCCACTCGAAACCCACCCGGGCCCAGACGTCATAGCGGCCACCTTCGCGCACGGGCAGCGTGTACTGGAGCAGGATGCCCTCGGCCGGCACGGCGCGGGCGATCTCCCCTCCGCTGAGCGACTTCCGGATCCACATGCCGTCGGACAGCAGCCCGGAGCGGGGCGTCTCTCGCTCGAACTCGACGTTCATGGAGGCCGCCTTCTCGGCCTCCACCCAGACGTATACGGATGGCTCAGCGGCGTGGCATGCAGACGCTAGCGTGAATGCGATGAGTGCCAATGCGATGACGCAGTACGGCCCTCGCCGTCCGGTCCGAGTCGACATGGTGGTTCCTCCCCACTGAGTGCGTCACGAACGCCAGTGATATGTGTTTCTCCGTCGGCCCCGACGACTCCTCATTGGTTTCGGCCGATGGGGTCCAGCGCGGCCCCCGCGAGCAGGT
>JASFTE010000627.1:0-3611 GCA_050114035.1 Armatimonadota bacterium
GGGAAGAAAGCCAAGCGTGCGGCGGCTTCGGACGCCAGCTCCCAGTCGTCATCCTGGAGGCAATGCAGCAGCTCAGCCCTGATGGCCTCCAAGGGGTCGGCAGCCTTGGGCCGACCAGGGGGGGGCGTTGGCGAGAGCTGGATGAAGGCTCGCCTGCGGTCCGTGAGGTCGTACTCGCCCTCGGGATTCAGCTTCAGGAACACGAGAGCGCGCGGGGGGCCGCGCAGGCTCCGCACGCCCGGGAGGATGTCAGCAAACCACTGGATGGCCTGCCCTTCGAGCCCGGCGTCCCCCTTCAACACCCGAACGACCGTCGCCGTCCAGGAGAGCGGATGGCCAGGCACTACCCCAGGCCCGACGACTAGCCCGGCCGTGCCTGACACCTCAGCCACCAGGTCCGACTGTGCTAGCAGTGCAGCCACGCCCGAGCCAGCCGCCCACCCGGGAACTACCGAGGCGGTACAGGCCCACACCACTGCGGCCGCGCACCCGCATGTCGCCCTCGCGCCGCGCGACGCGAGCACCGCTCCACCTCCCTGCTTAGTCCGCCGCACCGTAGTCCGTGTAGAACTGGACAGTCTGGGTGCTGACATCGCAGCCCTTGCCACTCACAAGGGACCCGGCGAAGAACTTCTGCTGCGCATGCAGGACCTCCTGGTCCTTGAGCGGCGGGTCGCGATACAGCGGGTCCGGGTTGAGCACGCCCTTGTTCCAAGCCCCGATAGCGTCCACGAACGTCCCATCTTCCTCGTCCGTCTCGTCGGATCCCGGGGTGGGCTCGGGCCAGTTGTTGGTGCAGTCGTCCCACCAGGCCCCGAACTGCTCGTTCATCGGGCAGTCCGGCATGGGCTCCGGCCTCTGGTCCTTGAGCAAGTACTTGTGCGTGGTCACAAAGCCGTCAATGAATGGGTCGTAGTCCTCGTCCACCTTCTCGACCGTGCACGGCTCAAGCGACGTGAGCTTCTCGTCGCAGGTATCCTCGTAGCTCACGCCGCCTCTGCTGCACGTGCAGGTAACCTCCTGGTCGCCGGCGGCGGCGCTCTGGCCCTTGCCGCGGACCGAGATGCTGGTGGTGCCCTCGCCCAGCCAGATCTCCAGTTGCCCGGTCACCTCCCAGGTAATCTGCGTGCCCGCGGGCTGGTCCTGAGGCGAGGCCGCCATGAGTGCTACCGCGCAGGCGCGGATCGCCTTGCGCCAGCAGGAGGCCACGATGGCTCCGTGCTCCCTCCGATTCCCGCGCGCGTGGGGGCACGGGGTCTACTCGTCCTGTGCGCCGTCGGGCTCCTCGACACCGGGCTTCCCCACCTCCTCGTACCACTTGCGCCAGAAGGCGAGGTAGACGTCCTCCTGTTCTCTGTAGACAGGGGGCAAGGGCACGTGCCCGCGGATCATGGTGATCTCGGCAAGGCTCGTGATGACCCTATAGCGCACCATCTGGTCGGCGTCCCAGAGCGCCTCGCCGAGAGCCTGGACAGCTTCGGGGCTGGCCATCTCGCCGAGGGCGTGGGCCATCCCAGCGCGTACGTCGGCCTCTCCGGATTCGATGAGCGCCACTAGGTGCTTGAGATGGCGGTCGTCGGTGAGGTCGGCGAGTCTGTTGATGAGGCTGCGGCGAGCCCGCCGGCTCTCCGGGTCAAGCGGCAGGGGGGCGCGGAGAAGGTCTACCGCAGCCTGAACACCCCTTGGGGCGCCCGTCCGGACGAGCGCAGCGCAGGCCACGAGCGCCAGTCCGGGTTCGAGTCGGTGAAGGAGTTCAGTGAGTGCCTCCTCGGTGGTCTTGTCGCGCGGGAAGAAGCCAAGACGTGCGGCTGCGGCGGACGCTAACCCCCAGTCCTCGCCTGCGAGGCAACGAAGCAACTCGGCCTTGGTCGCCTCCACGGGGTCGGCAGGCGGCGGCTCGAGGGGGTCGGGCCCAGGAGGTAGCCGGATGAATCCGCCGGTGTCATGCGTTGCGGCGAGGGTGCCGTCGGGATCAACCTCCACGAGGAGGGCAATGCCGGCTGGCCCCGCCTCGAGCGCGGGGCGGTCTGGCCTAGCGGCCCAGTCGCGGGCCGTCCACGTGAGATCCTGCCCCTCGAGGGCGCGATCCCCCTTGAACACGCGCAACACGCGCCCCCGGCATGTGACGCGTGGGGGGCGGTGCTCCAGCGGCCCGAAGTCGGCGGTCGCTCGCTCCGTGAGCGTCAACTCGACCTTCGCCACGACGTCAGACAGCCCCACGAGTCGCGGCACGTCTTCGGCAACCGTAGCCCGGGCCGCGGCTGCCGTCGCAGCCAGGATGACCCAAGCGGCGGCCCAAGCCAATTTGCCCCCCGCGGACGAGCACCTGGTCCTCACGTAATGTCTCCTCCTCCACCCTCACTGCTGCTATTGCCGGGCGTGGTCCCGGTAGCACTGCAGAACGTGCAGTTTGACCTGGCAGCCGTGGCCGGCGGTGTTCGAGCCGGCGAAATAGTACTGCTTTACATGGTGGATGGCCGTCGTGCCGAGCGGGTCCTGTGGGGTCTGCGGAGTCGGGTCGCTGTGTCCCCAGTGGATGTAGTTATCGTCAAAGTCGCCGTCGACACCCGTCGTCCCGAGGGATCCGCCCTCGTTGGTCGTCCAATCGTTCGGGTCCCAGTCTCTGATCCAGTCGTCGAAGTCCTCGTTGACGGGGCACTCGTCCATGGGTGCGCCCCACTGGTCCTTCAGAATCATGACGTACAAGGTCCAGTAGCCGCCCAGATAGGCGCTGTCCTCCGGGTAGTCCGGCTCGTCCACCGGGGCGCTGTACGGCTCGAGCGACTCGTAGTCCTCATCGGTGTCCTCGTAGCTCACCGTGCCTTTGCTGCAGGTACACGTGATCCACTGGTCATTGTGGGCGCCGCTGGCGCCCTTGCCGCGGACCGAGACGTCGGTGGTGCCTTGGCCGGTAACGACCTCGAGCTTGCCGCTGACGCTCCAAGTAATCTGCGTGCCTGTCGGCTGGCCTTCGATGCTGCAGTTGGCCATATAGTCCTCGGGCACGGGCTCCCCGCCGTACGACCGGACGTCGGTGGTCCCGGCGTCAAATTCGACGTCACTGCCGATGACGTAGATCGTGAAGCTGTCGTCGTCCTCTTCCTGCTCCCCCTCGCCCTCGGGCGTGAAGGTGGCAGTGACCGTCACCGTGTAGGTCCCGGGGGCGTCGTACGTGTGCTCTGGCGACTGCCCCGTCTGGCCTTCCTCGTCGCCGAAGTCCCACTCGTAGTCGATCTCCCCGGGGCCGGGGAGATCCCCCACCTCGCAGTCGAACTCAACGTCCGTGCCGATCTTCCAGTCGTATTCGGCCTCCTCCGTGGGCTCCGTGATGCTCACCGTGATCGCCGCAGCGGACCCGCACCACGCCGCGAGCAACAGAATGACCAGACTCGCCACGGTCACACGCTTCAGGCTGCATCGCTCCATTCTACACACCTCCCGTTGTCTTGTCCACAGGCGCCTGTGCGGCTGGGCAACGGGAGGCTTCGCCCGGGAGCTGATTGACCCTCCGTGACAACTGTCACTTTTGTGTGACATCTTCCAGGCCGCCGAGTTCTGCAGGCATGTTGAGGCGGTAGCCGGCGCGCCACACTGTCTCTATGGGGTCGAGG
>JASFTE010000628.1:0-3601 GCA_050114035.1 Armatimonadota bacterium
GCCTGATCGCTCGCGATGCCTTCAACGGCAAGCTGCTCTGGAAGGTCCCCCTCAAGCAGTGGGACGCCGAATACGGCGCGGGCGAGGGCAATCGCTGCGGCATGCACCACACCCTCGCTCGGCGGGTCATCGCCCAAGGCGACCGCGTCTACGCAACCCTCAAGTTCATGGACTCGCCTGTCTCGGTGCTCGACGCCGGCACGGGAGCGGTTCTGACCGAGGCGCTGCCCGGGACTGCGGGCACTGACGAGATGGTGCTCACGGGTGACACGTTGGTCGCCGTCACTGCCGACACGCGTTCGACGCCCGCCAATGACCCGCTGCTACTTGCCCAGCTCAACAATGACCTCGTTGCCGTGAACGTCGAGACCGGCAGGAAGCTGTGGAGCGCAGAGAGCGCACAGGCCGCGCCCTATTCGCTTGCAGCCGCCGAAGGCTGCGTCCTGTACTACACGACCGTGGAACTGGTCTGTCTGGATCTGGCCACCGGCAGGGAGCGGTGGCGAGTCCCCGCCAGCGCAAACGCCCCGCGTCTTCGCGGCGGACAGATTGCCACCGTCATCCGCCCTGACGTCGCGCTGCTGGCCGTCGGCAAACAAGTGCAGGCATTCGAGCTTGCCGACGGACAGAGATTGTGGGAACGGATGTGTCCGGAGACGCTCGCCGCGGCCGCCACGCAACCGGTCGATATCTTCGTCATCGGCGACACGGTCTGGCTCGGCGGCGCCACCGAGGGGTGCGACCTCAGGACGGGCCAGGTTCGGAAGCAGATCAATCTCCACAATGTTATCTCGCCCGGGCACCACCGCCGCTGCCTGCGCGGCAAAGCGACGGTCAACTATGTCATCCGCAACAAGCGCGGCAGCGAGTTCATCGATCTGAGCGGGCAGGACAACCATATGCGCAACAACTGGCTACGCATGCCCTGCTTTACCGGCGTCACGCCCGCCAACGGCATGCTCTACGTCCCGCCGTCACAGTGCTTCTGCTATCCTGGCGTGTTGATGACCGGGTATCTCGCCCTCGTGTCCGATCCCGTGGAACCGGTCAAGGCCAACGGCGCGGACGCGCTGGTACGGGGCCCGGCCTTCGGGAAGGTGAGACCTGCACTTGCCGGTGATGCTGACTGGCCCATGTACCGTCGCGACAACCTGCGCAGCGGCAGCACCGACCAGGCCGTCCCGGCCGCAGTGGAGGAGGCCTGGCGCATTCAACTGGGCAGCAGAGCCACTCAGCCGGTGATCGTCGGCAATCGGCTGTGGGTGGCGGAGAAGGGCGCCAACGCCATTCACTGTTTTGACGTCAGGACCGGTGAGGCCGTGTACACATTCACTCCCGGCGGCGCTGTTGATTCATCCCCGACGCTGATCGACGGCATGGCTGTGTTCGGCTGTCGTGACGGGCAGGTGTATTGTCTGCGCGCCAGCGACGGGGAGCTGGTCTGGCGTTTCAGGGCGGCGCCGGACACGCGACAGATCATCAGCTTTGAGCAGCTTGAGTCCCTTTGGCCGGTCCACGGCAGTGTCCTGGTCCAAGACGGTGTGGCCTACTTCGCCGCCGGTCGCTCGTCCTACCTTTCCGGCGGAATGCTTGCCTATGGGCTCGATGTCAAGACGGGTGCGGTCCGCGCATCCCGCGTCTTTGACGGTCCCTGGCCGGACATCAAGACGGAAGCAGGCGACCCCTTCAGTATGGAGGGTGCCCGACCCGACATCTTCGTTGCCGACAGGGACAAGAACCTGTACATGCTACGGCATCAGTTCGATGCCGCCCTCAACGTTCAGCCCAAGAAGCAAGGCAGTCCACTGGGCGAACTGGAGATGAGCGGAGCCCACCTGATCGCCACGAACGGCTTCCTGGACGACACCAACTTCGACCGCATCTACTGGATACACACGAATCAGTGGCCCGGATTCTACTTCTCCCAGCATTCGTCGAAGGCCGGGCAGATGGTGGTCTTCGACGATGAGGCGAGCTATGCCGTGAAGTTCTTCTATCGCCGTAAGGTCTGGTCGCCCAAGCTCTGGCCCGGTGCGGACGGGTATCTGCTCTACTCCGACGACATCGAGAGCCAGCCGGCCCTGCTGGAGAAGGGACAGGAGTTGCCCGAGCTGCGCTGGCTACCGGAAGGCGCCTACCAGGATAGGTATCGCAGGGGTGGTCGTGGCGTCGAGAAGGGGACTGGCTATGTCTCGACCCGGGAGCCACGGTGGAAGACGTTCATACCGACTCGCGTTCGCGCGATGGTCCTGGCGGGCGACCACCTGGTCGTCGCGGGCCCACCGGACAGGGTCGTGGCGGGCGACCCTCTCGCCGCCTTCGAGAACCGCGCCGGGGCCGAGCTTCGTATCGTCAGCAAGGCCGATGGCACCCCCCTCACGACGATCCCGCTCGGAATGCCGCCCGTGTTCGACGGCCTCTCCGCGGCCAATGGCCAGCTCTTCATGGCGACGGAAGACGGCGAGATCATCTGCTGGAGGTAAGACGCGAGTGCGGCGAACGGTGGGCGCACGGTCCCCTCCGAGAGAGCAACGGCGGGGCCTTGGGAACGGCAACGCACGTGGCCCGCAAGTCACTACGCGGAACGTCCAATGGACGGGCGTCGCAGGACGTTTATGAACTTCGATTGGCACTTTGCCAAGGGAGACCACCCAGGGTCGGAGGCGGTAGGATCTGGCGACAGCCGATGGCGAACCGTTGTCCCCCCGAAGAAGTCCATCCACACGTAGACTCGGGGCTCTCGCAGTTGCACAGGTCCGTGCTGGGACCTCACGGGCAGGAAGCCCACGATTCAGGGCTTCTGGAGGCCGACAGATTGGTTCCGGGCCCCCACGGGGGCATCGTCTGTGGCGCCGCGGCCGCCGTCGTGTGCAGGGAGCGCAAGTCGGCCCCGTTGTGGCCAAGTATGCTCGCCATCCTGCTGGGCTTGGGCTCTCTTGCTCTCGGCTTATTTGCAGCTGCATTGCAGCCCATCTAGGAGCCTGTCCGAGTAATCGGAAAATAGTCCTTGCATAGTATAGAACAAACGTGCGATAATAGAAGGTATGAGCAAGGTATTCTGATCGTGGGCTGTCAATCAGCCGTTGCTGCTGCCGCCGTCGGTGCAGGAGTTGGTGCCCCCCGGGCATCTGGCGCATTTCGTCCGTGACACGGTTCGGGAGGCGCTGGATCTATCGGCCATCATGGACGAGTATACCGAGGAGCGGGGGTATCCGCCCTATCATCCGGTGATGATGACGGCGCTGCTGCTGTATGCATACTGCCAGGGGGTATACTCGTCGCGCCGCATCGCTCGGGCGTGCGAGCAGCGGGTGGATTTCATGGCAGTGACGGCGGGAGGACGCTGCGCGTCCTCACAGACGCCGGACTTCCGCACGATCAGCGAGTTCCGCAGGCGGCACCTGGAGGCGCTGGGCGCGTTGTTCGGTCAGGTGCTGGCGCTGTGCGAGCAGGCGGGGCTGGTGAAGCTGGGGCACGTGGCGTTGGATGGGACGAAGATGAAGGCGAACGCCTCCCGGCACAAGGCGATGAGCTACGGTCGGATGAGGCAGCGGGAGTCGGAGCTGGCGGCGGAGGTAGCAAAGTGGTTTGCCGAGGCGGA
>JASFTE010000629.1:0-3598 GCA_050114035.1 Armatimonadota bacterium
CGTCCTCCTCAACGGTCGCCAGATCGCCGGCTACATCCGGCCGGAGGGCGAGGAGACTGACAGGCCCTTCGACGTCGAGCTGACGCACCTCTTGCGCCCAGGCCCCAACGTGCTCATCGTGAGCACAATGGCCGAGGGTCTGTCCCTCGATGGCGGCATCGGCCACGAGGGCCGCCGCGTGCAGCGCGTATCGACGGACACGCGCCGCTGGAGGGCGCAGAAGCTGCCGCCCCTCACCATGCTCGAGTACGAGCCGTGCATGCAGCCCGACTTCGACGATGCGGCCTGGCACCCCGTCAAAGAGGCCACCGGCGACGCCGTCACGCTCCCGGATCAGGAGTTGGCTGAGCTCTGCAGCCGCCTGGCCGCCGAGCGCCTCGCCCGCCTCGACGAGGACGCCCGCTGGCGCCTGGGGATGCTCGCCGACAAGGGCATCGCCGTCGTGGACTGGGAGGCCCACGGCTGGGCGGGGCCAGAGCGGCTCCCGGACTGGGTCCGCCGGTGGGACACGCTCCCTCGCGACGCGGCCCCAGGGGCGCACCACAGTGTGGCCCAAGCCCTCACGCGGCACGTCCGCCTGCGCGACGAGGCCGCCAACCTCCAGAACCACATCGTGGGGCTGGCGGCCCTCAAGGCGCCGGCGACAGAACTCGCCGCCTGCCGCCGGGCCGCCGGGGCCCTGCAGAGCGCCGCAGCCGAGATGGAGCAGGCCATCGGACGGGGCGACTACACCGAAGCGCTCGCCGCCGCCGCTCGCGGCGAGGCTGCCGGGGCACAGGCGCGCGCGACTCGCATCATCAGCGACCTCAACCGGTGCCTCGACAGCAAGTTCGGCTGGCTCGATACCAACGCCCTGCTGGACAACGACATCTCCGCCTGGGGCCTCAGTCTCAGCCCATCCGCGACCGTCCTCGCCAGCCCGCTCTCGCCGGCGGCCCTCGTCACAGTGGCCGAGACGGAGCTCGTCATCTACGGCTGGGATGACCTCGAGCCGCTGCGCGCCTACAAGAAGCCTCCCGTCCTCGGCCCCGTCTGCCTGTGGGCCGTCCTCGACGGCACTGTCACGAGCCTCAAGCCCGGCGACGGTGGCATCGTCTACGACCGGGCCGCCAACGGGAAGCCGAGCGAGAACTGGATGCTGCTCGTGCACGACATCGAGAAGGGCGGCCATCTCCCCATCCAGCTCGTGCTCCTCCAGGCGCCGTCGAGGATTGCCTTCAACGCCGGGGAGAATGGCACGAGTCGGGTCACGATCACCTTCGGCGCCCCCGGCGCGCGCCTCTTCGCGCTGCGTCCTCTACCCGAGTGGCGCGGCATCCTCCGCACCGCACGCGCCCTGACCCAGGACCCGCTCAAGCAGGACGACGTCCGGCCCTTCGTCGAGCAGTGCCGCCTCTGGTCCCGCGCCCTGCTCAACTACCCAGTCACCTTCAGCGAGGCCTTCGTCCGGGACCCCGACGACGAGTGGGCGCTCCTCGTGGCCGACGTCTACAACTACCTGGAGCTCGAGGACGACTGGGACACGGAGCCGCTGCGCATCGCCCCCCTCCCGCCCCTCGCCACGTACGGCCTCATGACGGGCTACCCGGGGCTCCGGGTCATCAGCGACGCCCAGGCGCTCGGCTCCCGCGGCATCTGGGGCGACCACATCGCCGCCGTGGACCAGGACCACGTCGTCTACCGCGTGCCGCTCGACCCCATCAAGCGCTTCGGCGGCTTCACATCGTACTGCTTCGGACCCACCGACATCGGGTCGCCAGGCAACATCAAGGAGTACGAGTCCGTCAAGCGCACCGGCTCCAACAGCTACCGCCCGCAGCACAACCAGACCGGCGAGCGCGCCATGAACACGCTCCAGTGGTGTCTGGACCAGGGCCTGCAGAACGTGTTCAACACCGACGAGAAATGGGTGCCCGACGTGGTGGAGCACTTCCGCACGCTCGCCGCGAAGTGTAAGGACTACCCCTTCGAAGCCGTCGCCTACGACGTGCTCAACGAGCCCGAGTCCCGCGATCCGCGGGCCTACAATGCGCTCATACGGAAGGTGACGACGGCCATCCGCGAGATCGACAGGACGCACCTGATCTACGTCGAGGTGATCCCCCCGTGGGGCCCCGGTGCCAAGCCGTACCCGCGCGCGGCCTTCGAGAGCCTGGACTCCACCGGCGACGCCCTCACTTGCTATAGCTTCCACGACTACGAGTACCGCCTGCCGCCACGCTGGCCCAACGAGGAGCACGACATCCGCGACATCATCTCCCGCTGGATCCCCGCCTTCCGGTTCGCCATCGACAACCGCTGCGCCATCCACCTGGGCGAGTTCGGCGGCTTCGAGCAGACCAAGCAGAGCGTCTACGACAACCCCTGCGCACTGACCCTCATGATGGACTACCTGAGGATCTTCGACCAGTTCGGCTGGCACTGGCACTATTACGCCAACCGGGGTGTCGTGCGCGTGCGCAAAGATGGGAGCCTACGGGAGAGCTACGTCCAGGAGGCCTACCGGCGCTACTTCGCCGGGGGAACCTTCAACGTGCATCGGGAACAATAGACGCGCCGCGAAGCCGGGCGTCGATCCGCCGGGTCGCGGCGTCGATGGCCTTCGCCGGTGTGCCCGAGCCGAGCTGTGGCCTTAGCTTACCGAGCGCTCGCCCGCAAGCCCTGCCACCGTAATCCCCCGCGAACCGGATCAACTGCGTGAGGACCCGCAGGTTCTCCCCTTCGGAGCCGATCGGCTCGCGGATCGCCGCGCTCTTCCGGAGCATCCCGGCGATCTGCCCATCCGACAGCCCGCCGCCATCGAGCTCCCGCAGCCGCTTCAGCGCCATCGCCGCGTGGCGCCGGTATCGGTTGGTGACCGTCGCCACCAGATTCGGCACTGCATCCGGGCTCGGATTCGTCTTCAGCGCCCGCAGCGTCCGGTGATGCAGACACCCGCAGCACGCCGCCTTCTGCCGCGAACCCACCGTCGGGCCCATCTGCCGCCACGAGTCCTCCAGCGTCCGTGCCAGAAGCGCGGCCGCATCCGGGTGCTCGAAGTGCATCAGGGCCGTCACGTACCACCGGAGGTCGTCATCGCCGCTGGCCAGCGCCTCGGCGAACCGTTGCACCATCCCCGCCTCGACTTTCCGGCGCAGTGGGCCCGGAAGCGACCCGAGCTTCCGGGGAATCAGCCGAAGCTGACCGGTGCGGAGATCCTCGATGGCCTCCTCCACTGTCCTCGGCACCGCCACTTGCGACAGCGCCCAGTGCGCCGCCTTCACCCGCGGCGCAAGCTCCCTCAGCGCCTCTGCCGCCTCCCGCGCCTTCATCCGCCCCAGCCCCGTCGCCGCGCCTCGCCGCAGCCCGGCCTCGCCCAGCGCCTCGATCAACGCCCCCACCGCCCGCCTGTCGCCGATCTCCCCCAGCGCCCCCGCGGCATACTCGCGCACCCTCGCCGGTAGGCTCTCGTCACCCAGGATCCCAAGCAGCGCCCGCACGTTCCTCTTCTGCAGGACCTCGTCCGGAAGTCCCACGAAGTGTCGACCGTAGTTCGGCGACCCCGGCCGGCGATACGCAGCCAGAACGTCGGTCATCTGTCGCTTGGTCACAATCGCTC
>JASFTE010000630.1:0-3587 GCA_050114035.1 Armatimonadota bacterium
CGTCGCCGCTGGGCGGTCGGGGCGTGGCCGTGATCCACACCGTCGAGGAGAAGAAGCAATTGCCGGGCGGGGAGGTGTGGTTCGGAGAGGTTGACTGCCACTTCAACACGGCGTGCTTCGACAAGATCAAGCTCTGGACGCGGGAGCCCTTCGACCGGACGGAGGTGGACCTGCCGCCGCAGGTGCTCAACACGTACAGTTACTGGATCATCCCGCAGGAGGCGACCATCACGCGGCTGCGGGACCTGAATCGCTGGTGGCGCGAGGCGGACTACGGGCTGGGGCAGGCGCTGATGGTGATCACGGCCGTGTTCGCGCACTGCTATCCGCTGGACGTGCGGTACAGCGAAACGCCGGGGCCGGGCGAGACGATGCGGCACGGGTTCCAGCCGGAGGCGACGTTCATCTTCGACAACTATGAGGGCGGGATGGGGTACGCGGAGAAGGCCTTCGGGCAGATCGAGGATGTTCTCGCGAGCACGCTGTCGCACATTGCGGAGTGCGAGTGCGAGGATGGGTGCCCGCTGTGCGTGGGGTTCTATCTGCGGCCGCTGATCCGGCACGACGCGGAGAACATGGAGGGGTGGATCCCGGACAAGGAGGCGGCGCTGATGGTGCTGCACGATCTGCTCGGGCTGCAGCCGTACGTGCCGCGGCCGCCCTCGGACCGGCTGCGGACGTGGCGCGACCGGGTGCGGCCGCTCCAAGCGACGGCACAGCAGTCGCCCGCGCGGAATCAGCCGCTGCCGGAGGGGATCCGGGGGCGAATACTGGAGCGGCTGGGCAAGGACGATAAGCTGTAGGGAGCGCCAGGCCATACCGGCCGGGCCGGCGTTGGGGCGAGGTGACGCCGGTCACCTTGCCGAGGGCTCGCGCGCCTGATACCATAGGCGGCAACAGCGCAGCGGACGCGGTTGCGCGCCTGAGGCGGATTTGCTATGATTCGGCCGGCGTGGAGGGATGTGTGCACGATGCGAATATGGGCCAGCATCGTCTGTGTCTGCGGGATTCTCCTGGCCGGGTGCGGCGGGCTGGAGTCGCCGAGCACGAGCGGGCGGCGCTCGGGGGCGCCCACGGTGGGTGGCAGTAGGCTCGGGGCAACGGCGGCGGGCCGGGTCGGCACCGTGCGCGCCACGGAGGCGAAGTATCAGGGCTGGGAGGCGTTGAAGCTCACCAACGGAATCGTGACGGTCGTTGCGGTGCCGTCTATCGGCGGGCGGGTCATGGAGTACAAGCTCGGGCCGCATCCGTACCTATGGGTGAACCCGGAGGAGCACGGGAAGCTCTACGACGCGCCCAAGACGAAAGAAGAGCGGACGTGGCACAACTACGGCGGCTACAAGGTCTGGCCGGCGCCGCAGAAGCAGTGGGGCGGACCGCCCGACCCGCTCGGCTCCACACTCGACGGAGGCAAGTGGACGGGCCAGATCGTCCCGGGCGAGCGCGGCATGGGCACCGTGCGCCTCGTGAGCCCGAGGGACGCCGGGGTGACGGGGCTGCAAATCACGCGCGAGGCGACGCTGTACGGCGGCACGACGCGGCTGGCCATCAAGGAGCGCTTCACGAACGTCTCCGACAAGCCCGTCTCGTGGGGCATCTGGGACGTGACGCAGGTGCCCGGGTCGCTCAGCAAGAAGCAGAAGGCGAGCCCGCAGGCGCGCGTGTACTTCCCGCTCAACAGCGACAGCGCGCATCCCAGGGGCTTCTACGACATGCTGGCCGAGTCCGGCGGGGAGCCGCGGGGCACGGAGCAGTGGCTGCCCGGCGTCGCCCCCGGCATCATGGGCGTGAAGTACCTGGGGCAGACGGGGAAGATCGGCGCCGACTCCATGGCCGGGTGGATCGCGTACGTGGACGAGGCGCACGAGTACTGCTACGTGAAGCGGTTCAAGGCGGAGAAGCTGGGCAAGTACCCGGACAAGGGCTCGACGGTGGAGGTGTACTGCAGCGGCGACCAATCGTATATGGAGGTCGAGGTGCTGAGCCCCGTCAAGGACATCCAGCCCGGGGACTCGCTCACGTTCACCATCGACTGGTACGGGGCGCGCTGCGGCGGGCCGATCATTGATTGCACCGAGGTGGGAGTGACAAAGGAGCCGCTCGCGCTCGAAGAGGACCGGGAGAGACTCGTTCTCACCGGCGTGTTCGGCGTGTTCCTGCCCGGCACGCTCCAGATCGTCTTCGAGGGCGGCGACGGGCAGGAGCTATCGCGCATCGGACGGGTGGCGGTGAGCCCCGAGAAGCCGCTGGAGCTGAAGCAGACGGTGACTGTTCCCCAGGACGCAACGAAGGTGGCTCTGGCCCTGCTCAACGAGCTCGGGACGCCCATCGGAACGTTGGCCGAGTTGGATCTCGAGGTGGGCCCGATCGCGCGCGGCGGCGCAGGGCCGAGGGCTGAAGGCTAGCAGCGCCGGCCGGGACAACAGGGACATCTCACCAGGGGCGACCCGACGGGTCGCCCCTTCCAGGAAGTAGACGCCATGACTCCGGAAGAGCAACTCGAGCTCATCACGCGGACGGCCGTGCACGTGGAGACGGAGGAGGAGCTGCTGGAGAAGCTCCGGCTCGGGCGGCCGCTGCGCGTGAAGGCCGGGTTCGATCCGAGCGCGCCGGACATCCACATCGGCCACTCGGTGCCGCTGGACATCATGCGCACCTTCCAGGAGCTCGGGCACACGGTGGTGCTCATCGTCGGGGACTTCACGGCCCGCATCGGCGACCCGAGCGGGAAGATCAAGACGCGGCCGGCGCTCACGCGGGAGCAAGTGGACGCGGCCGCGCAGACGTACTTCGCGCAGGTGGGCAAGATCATCGACGTGGGCAAAGCCGAGGTGCGCGGGAACAGCGAGTGGCTCGATGGGCTGGACTTTGCCGACGTGCTGAAGCTCGCCGCCAGCTACACGGTGGCGCGGATGCTCGAGCGCGACACGTTCGCCGTGCGCATGAAGCGCGAGGAGCCGATCACCATCACCGAGATGCTGTACCCGCTGGCGCAGGGATACGACTCGGTGGCCGTCGAGGCCGACGTGGAGCTGGGGGGCACCGACCAGCTCTTCAACCTGCTGGTGGGCCGGGACGTGCAGCGCTTCTACGGGCAGGAGCCGCAGGTCATCATGACCTTCCCGCTGCTCGTGGGCACCGACGGCAGGGAGAAGATGAGCAGCAGCATCGGCAACCTCGTGGGCATCGCCGAGCCGGCGGACTCCATAGTCGGGAAGCTCATGAGCATCCCGGACGAGACGATGCTGCAGTACTACGAGCTGCTGCTGAAGACGCCCGCCGAGGAGCTGGCGGGGATGAAGTCCGCCATCGAGGGTGGCAGGGCGAACCCGCGAGATGTGAAGCTGGATCTGGCGGAGCGGATCGCGGCACGGTACCACTCGGAGGAGGCGGCGAAGGAGGCGCGGGAGGCCTTCGTGCGGCAGTTCTCGGAGCGAGAGCTGCCGAGCGATATGCCGGCGATCACGGTAAAGGCCGATGAGCTGCAGGACGGGCAGATCCTGCTGAGCCGCCTGGTGGTGAAGTGCGACTCGTCGCTGAGCAACAGCCAGGCGCGGCGGTTGATCGGGGAGGGGGCGGTGGAGCTG
>JASFTE010000631.1:0-3582 GCA_050114035.1 Armatimonadota bacterium
CTGGCTGGACGACACCCTCGTCGTGTTCTGGTCCGACCATGGCGACATGGCCGGCGACCATGGGCGGCTGAGCAAGTCGGTGTTCTACTATGGATCGGAGCGCATCCCGCTCATCCTCCGCTGGCCGGGGGAGACTGCGGCCGGGCGGACGAGCGAGGCGCTCGTGGAGAGCATTGACGTCTTCCCCACTCTCCTCGAGGCCGTCGGAGCCGAGCCATCCACCCGGGCGCTCGGCCGGTCACTGTGGCCGGTGCTGCGGGGCGAGACGGAGCAGCATCGGGAGGCCGTCTTCAGCGAGGTCAACGACACCACCATGATCCGCACGGCGCAGTTCAAGTACGCGATGGACGCCGAGGGCGCCGGCTTCATGCTCCACGATCTTGCCGCCGACCCGGAGGAGCGGACGAATCTCATCGGGCGACCGGACTCGGTGGAGATCGAGCGGGAGCTGCGCGACCAGATGCTGCGCTGGCTCGCGGCGACCCAATGCCGGCAGCCGTATCCGCGCTTCGCGGCCGAGTAGGAGGCTGGCGCATGCTTGGAGGGCACCTGTTGATTCCCGTCGGCACTCTTGGGTTGTGGGCCATCTGTCTCGCTTCGGTGGCTCCAGAAGGGGAGAGTCCGCTGGCGGCATGGAGGGATGGCGTGAAGGTATCGACAGTTCTCGAGGACGAGGCGCGGCACTCGATCCATTCATACTTCAATACTTCGCCCGAGAGTCCCGATGGGCGATGGGTAGTGATGTTCACCTCGACCACCCCCGAGGCGCACGAGGGCGACGTCCGGATCGTCGAGCGGGCGACGGGTGAGGTGAGGGTACTCGCCACGGACGTCACGGTGGAAGATGCGCACCGGGTCGCCTGCCAACAGTGGATCTCCGGCGGCCAGCGCGTGGCGTTCCACGACCTGCGCGACGGCGAGTGGGTGGTGGTTGTGGTGGATATCGAGACGCTGCAGCAGCGGGTGCTCGCGAGGGGGCGGCAGCTCTCGTGGGGGCAGGCGACCAGCGACCTGCTCCCGCTGTACGGCCCGCACTGGGATCCGGGGGAGCACCGGGACCTGGAGCTGCTCAACGTGGAGACGGGCGAGATCCACACCGTGGTGACGGCGGGTGCCTTCCGGGAGGCGTACCCGGAGTGGGTGGCCGAGCGGTTCGGGGAGAGGCCGATCTCCGTCTTCTTCCCGATTCTCAGCCCCGACCTGAATCTCGTGATCTTCAAGGTCGCAACACCGGCCGGCGGGCACTTCCGCAGCTCCAAGGCGAGCGAGCGCCACGGCATCGTCTGCTACGACATCCCGCAGGCCCGCTTCCGGTGGATGCACCCCAGGTGGGGGCACCCGGCGTGGCGCCCGGATTCCGGCGCGATACTCAACACGTCGTCCCGCGGGCCGATGCTGATGGACAGCGAGACGCGCGAGGCGACGTACAATGAGGACCTACCCTCGTTCCCCGGAGGGCATCCGTCCTTTGCGCCCGACGGGCGGCTGTTCACGACGGACGTCCGGGTCGTCGCGGAGGGGAAGCCCACGAGGGACTGGGCCGTGGTCGTCGGCGACATGGTCGCAGGAGGCCACGAGGCGATCCACCAATTCGATAACTCCAAGGGCGCCACGTCGTGGCGGCGCTCGCATCCGCATCCCATCTTCAGTCCCGACGGGCGGCGGCTGTACTTCAACGTGAGCGCGGACAAGTGGACGAGGCTATACGTGGCGGAGCGCGGGGAGTAGCGCGCGCGAAGGGCGACGCAATCGCATGCTGACGAGTCGGCGGGGCTTTCTTCGAATCGCGGCCGTGGGCGGAGCCGCCGCGTGCCTGCTCCGGCGCCCGGGCTCTGCCGCATCAGGAGGTGCAGCCTCTGTGGACAGGCCTCCGGACTGGCGCAACATTCGCTGCGGTTGGGAGATCCCCAGCGAGAACTACGCTGACCAGCCGTACATCGTGCAGACCGACGACGGCGCGTGGCTGTGCGCGATGACGACGGGCCCGGGCCGCGAGGGGCAGCGCGGGCAGCACATCATCACCACCCGGAGCACGGACCAGGGCAAGACGTGGTCCGAGCCGGTGGACGTAGAGCCATCCGATGGCCCCGAGGCGTCGTACGCCGTGCTGCTCAAGGCCCCCTACGGCCGCATCTACTGCCTCTACAACCACAACACGGACGACCTCCGCGAGGTGCTCGCCGACGACCCGCCGTACAAGGGCGGCAAGTGCACCCGCGTGGACTCGCAGGGGTACTACGTGCTCAAGTACAGCGACGACCACGGCCGCACGTGGTCCGAGAAGCGGCACGTGATTCCCGTGCGCGAGTTGGAGATCGACCGGGAGAACCCGTACGGCGGCACGGTGCGCTACTTCTGGAACGTGGGCAAGCCGTTCATCCACGACGGCGCGGCGTACTGCTCGCTCCACAAGGTCGGGGGCCTCGGCGCGGGGTTCTTCACCCGCTCCGAGGGCATGCTGCTGAAGAGCGAGAACATCCTCACGGAGCGGGACCCGGAGAGGATCACGTGGGAGACGCTGCCGGATGGCGATGCCGGACTGCGCACGCCGCCGGGCGGCGGCCTCGTGGCTGAGGAGCAGAGCTACTCGGTGCTCAGCGATTGGTCCTTCTACTGCGTGTATCGCACCGTTGACGGGCATCCCACCTTCGCCTACAGCCGCGACGGCGGCCACACGTGGACCGAGCCGCGGTACAAGCGCTACGCCGATGGCCGGCTCATGAAGCACCCGCGGGCGGCCAACTTCGCCTGGAAGTGCTCCAACGGCAAATACCTGTACTGGTTCCACAACCACGGGGGGCAGGGCTACGAGGATCGCAATCCCGTGTGGCTGTGCGGCGGGGTCGAGGCGGACGCGCCGGAGGGCAAAGTCATCCGGTGGTCCCAGCCGGAGATCGTCCTGTACGATGACGACCCGTACGTCCGCATGAGCTACCCGGACCTGGTGGAGGAGGAGGGGCGGTACTTCCTCACGGAGACCCAGAAGGAGGTCGCCCGCGTGCACGAGGTCGATCCGGGGCTGCTGGAAGGCCTCTGGGGGCAGTTCGACAATGCGACGGTCGCGACCGAGGGACTCGTGCTCGGCCTGCCGGCGGCTGGCGGCGACATGCCCGCCGAGACCGACATGCCGCCACTGCCCGAGCTTCTCGCGCGCGACGGCGGGCGGCCCGACTACGGGACGAATGACCTGCGGCGGGGCTTCGCCATCGACATCCGGATCCGGCTCGATTCTCTGGAGGCCGGACAGGTGGCGCTCGACAGCCGCACGGAGAGCGGGCAGGGGTGGGCCCTCGAGACGACGTCTCGCGGCACGCTGGAGATCGTGCTGAATGACGGTCGTACGGAGAGCCGGTGGGACTGCGACGCCGGGATGCTCGAGGCGGGGAAGCTGCATCACATCGCCGTGATAGTCGATGGCGGGCCGAAGATCATCAGCTTCGTGGTGGACGGCAGGCTCTGCGACGGCGGCGAGGGGCGCCAGTTCGGCTGGGGCCGCTTCAGCCCCAATCTGCGCCATGCCAACGGGGCAGCGAGGTTGCGGATCGGGCCGAATCTGAGAGGCGATATCAAAGCCCTGCGCAT
>JASFTE010000632.1:0-3582 GCA_050114035.1 Armatimonadota bacterium
CATATACAGATATCGTACGTATCACTATCTCCAACGCATCATTGCCCGGGCGCGTTAGCGGAGGAAGTACCCCCGTGACGTGGGCTCGGCGTCGGTGGTCACGGAGATCCCCAGCTTGCGCAGGCCCATCTCATCCCCCGAGCCGGGCTCGTGCGTCAGGTGCATCTCGGCGCCCCGCAGCCGCGGCAGCATGTCCACACCGGCTTTGGCCGCCGGGTTGCCCGCGGCGCTGATGCCGAGGGCGACGAGGACTTCCTGCACGTTGAGGCTGGGCGAGCTGGAGTCCAGGTAGTTGGCTTTCAGGTCCGTGAGGCTCTGCACGACGTTCTCGGGCAGCAGGTGGATGCTATCGGGGATGCCGGCGAGATGCTTCACGCCGTTGATGATGGCGGCGGAGGCGGAGTGGAAGAGGTGTGAGTTCTTCCCGGTGACGATGACGCCGTCGGGGAGCTGCAGTGCGGCCCCGCAGTAGAAGCCGTCCTTCCCGCGCTTGCTCCGTTCGGCCTCGGCGGCGGCCTCGTGCGCCGGCTCAACGACGGGCCGGTCGGTGGGCACGACCCCCAGCCGGGCCATGAGGTTCTCGGTGCGCTCCACGGGCGGGCGGGGACATAGGCTGCGACGCCATTCCCAGAGGTGCCGGTAGTAGCGCCGGATGACCTCCTGCGTGGCGGCCTGCCGCACCGCGCCGTCGTCCGTGATCCCCGCACCGGCCTGGTTCACGCCCATGTCGGTGGGCGACTGGTACTGCAGCGCGCCGCCGTCGCCGGCGATGCGGTCCATGATGGCCTTGAGGATGGGGAAGCTCTCGACGTCGCGGTTGTAGTTGGCGGCGGTGACGCCATAGGCCTGGAGGTGGAACGGATCGATCATGACGATGTCGCCCAGGTCGGCGGTGGCGGCCTCGTAGGCCAGGTTGACCGGGTGGTCAACGGCGAGCTCCCAGATGGGGAACGTCTCGAACTTGGCATAGCCCGAGGCGGTGTCGCGGCGATGGTCGTGGTAGAGCTGTGAGAGGCAGGTGGACAGCTTCCCGCTGCCGGGCCCGGTGCCCGTCACCACGAGGATGGGCGCCTGGGTCTCGATGTACGGGTTGCGGCCGTAGCCGTCGTCGGAGACGATGAGGTCCACATCGTTGGGGTAGTTGGGAATCTCGGGCTGGGTGTAGGCGGCGATGCCTTTGCGCTCCAACTGCTGTATGAGGCGCTGGGAGGCGGTGCCCTCGTGGAACCGCGTCACGACGACGGCGGAGACCTCGATGTCCCAGTCGCGGAGGTCGTCGATGGACTTGAGGGTGGCGAGATCGTAGGTGATGCCGAAGTCGCCGCGGATGCGTCCCCGCTCCAGGTCGGCCGAGTAGACACAGAAGATGACCTCGATCTGATCCCTGAGCCCCTGCAGCAGGCGCATCTTGACGTTGGCGTCGTACCCAGGCAAGACGCGCGCGGCATGGAGGTCGTAGGTGAGCTTGCCGCCGAACTCCAGGTACAGCTTGCCCTGGGAGCGGTCCACTCGCTCCAGTATGGCCGCGGTCTGTTCCTCGAGGTACTTCTCGTTGTCGAACCCCTCGGGGGCCATTGTCTCCGCATACTCCACATGTGGGTTGTTTCGGCCCGTGGCGTCTTCTCGATGGGCTGCCCTCGGCCCCCCAACTTCCGCGCGGCGCCCTATGTCTCCTGGGTGAGCATGATCTTGATGGCTTCCTGGGACTTGTCGAGGGCGGTCTCGAAGGCCTGCTGAGCGTCGGCGAGCGGGAAGCGGTGCGTGATCATCCTCGCGGCGTCGGGGAAGCGGCCGGCGCCGAGCATGTCGATGACGGCGGGCCAGACGTTGGGGCTGGAGAAGCTGCCGCGGATAGTGGGCTCGCGGATGATGATGTCGTTCCACTCGAAGGTGGGCGGCTCGTCGCCGTGGTAGAGGCCGAGGATGCAGATCGTTCCGCCGCGCTTCGTGAGTGAGATGGCGTCCCCGAGCATCGTCGGAGCGCCGACGGTCACGATGGTGCTGTCGGCGCCGACGCCGTCGGTGAGGTCGAGGATGGCTTGCGGGATGTCCTCGCTGGCGGCGTTGATGGCCAGCTCTGCCCCGAAATCGTTGGCGAGCCGCATCCTGCTATCGCGATGACCGGTCACGAAGATGCGTGATGCGCCCCGCTCACGGCAGCAGAGGGTGGCCGCGAGGCCGATGCCACCGTCGCCGATGATGGCCACGCTCGAGCCGGCGCCGACATCCGCGGAAACGGCGGCCCGGAAGCCGGTGCAGAGCGGCTCGACGAGGGCGCCCTGCTCGCAAGAGACCGAGTCGGCGAGCTTGAAGGTCGAGCGCTCCGGCGAGACGGTGTACTCGGCGTGGGCGTCGAAGAGCTGCGGCGCGCGGTCGCAGAGGTTGTACCTGCCGGAACGGCACATGGGGCACTTGCCGCAGCCGATGCAGTTCTCGCCCACGACCCGGTCGCCGGGCGCAAGCAGGTCCACATCCTCCCCCACCTCGACGACCTCCCCGGCGAATTCGTGGCCGAGCCGCGTGGGGAGCTCCCAGGCGAACTTGCCGCTGTAGATGTCGATGTCGGTGCCGCAGAGGCCGCTGGCCCACACGCGCACGAGGACGCTGTCGCGGGGAAGGTCGGGCATGGCCACGTCTTGGAGGGCGAGCTGGCCGGGGGATTCGATGATGAGGGCTTTCATGGATGTGCCTCCTGGGGGCTGACGGCGGCGGGGTGAGGTTACCCCGCCCTACAACTAGGGCATTATCAGGGCCTTGATGAAGCCCTCGGGCTTTTCGATCATGACGTCGAAGCCCTCGGCGATGTCGTCGAGGGAGAACTTGTGGGTGGCGAATGATTGCACGTCAACGAGGCCTTTGGCCAGGAGGTCAATGGCGCGGCGGAAGCAGGCCGGGTTGAGCCACACGGCGAGCACGGAGATCTCGCGGGTGAGGAAGTCGAAGGGCGGGAGGCTGAAGGTGTCCTTCTCGGGCGCGACGCCGAAGACGAGGAGCTTGCCGCGCGCGCCGACCAGCTCGTAGGACGCCTCGATGGCCCTGCCGCCGCCGACGGCCTCGATGACGACGTCGCAGCCGGCGCCGTCGGTGAGGTCGAGGACGGCCTGCTTCGGGTCCTGTGTGACCGGGCTGATGCATGCGTCGGCGCCGAACTGGCGGGCGAGGTCGAACTTCCACTCGGACCGGGTGACGAGCACCAGCGGCGATGCGCCGGCTCTCCTGGCGAGCTGCAGGTAGGCCATGCCGGACGGGCCCCCGCCGACGACGGCGACGGAGGTCCCGGGCGCCACGTCGGCCAGGTCGATGCCGTGCACGACGTTGGAGATGGGCTCGGTGAAGGCGGCGTCCTCGAAGCCGACGTCGTCGGGCACGCGGTAGACCTTGTCCTCGCGGCCGATGAAGAACTCGGCGAAGCCGCCGTCCTTGTTGATGCCGTAGGGGAGGTTGTTGGGGCAGACACGCTGTTTGCCGTCGCGGCAGAGGGGGCACACGCCGCACTCGAAGTTGGGCTCCGCCGTCGCCCTGTGCCCCACCTTGATGCTCGTCACCTCGCTGCCCACCTCGACCACTTCGCCGGCGAACTCG
>JASFTE010000633.1:0-3575 GCA_050114035.1 Armatimonadota bacterium
GAAGATCGTCGGGGCCTCGCCTGAGATCCTGGTCACGGAGGACGCGGGCGAGGTGATCACGCGGCCCATCGCCGGCACGCGGCGGCGGGGGAAGACGGCGGCCGAGGACGCGGCGTTGGGGCAGGAACTGCTGGAGGACGAGAAGGAGCGGGCCGAGCACATCATGCTCGTGGATCTGCACCGGAACGACATCGGACGAGTGTGTGAGTACGGCAGTGTTGCGGTGGACGAGCTCATGGTGGTGGAGCGATACTCGCACGTGATGCACATCGTCTCCAACGTGGTCGGCCGGCTGGCCGAGGGCAAGGATCAGTTCGATTTGCTGCGGGCGTGCTTCCCGGCGGGGACGCTCTCGGGTGCGCCGAAGATACGCGCCATGGAGATCATTGATGAGCGGGAGCCGACGCGCCGCGGCCCGTACGGCGGGGCGATCGGCTACTTCAGCTACTCCGGGAGCATGGACACGGCGATCACGATCCGGACGATGGTCATCAGTGGCTGCACGGCGTACGCGCAAGCAGGCGCCGGCATCGTGGCCGACTCGGTGCCCGAGCGAGAGTACGAGGAGACGATGCTGAAGGCCATGGCGCAGCTGGATGCCGTCCGATTGGCCGAGGAGGGGTTGGCATGATCGCGTTGATTGACAACTACGACTCCTTCGCCTACAATCTCGTCCAATACCTCGGCATCCTCGGCGAGGAAATCGCCGTTTTCCGCAACGACAAGGTGACCGTGGCGGAGATCGAGGAGCTGGCCCCGGGGCACATCGTGATCTCCCCCGGCCCCGGCACGCCCACCGAGGCGGGCATATCCAATGCCGTCGTGCAGCACTTCGCCGGGCGGGTGCCGATGCTGGGCGTGTGCCTCGGGAACCAGTGCATCGTCCACGCCCTCGGCGGGCGGATCGTGCGGGCGGACCGGCTGATGCACGGCAAGACGTCCATGATCCACCACGATGGCCGGACGATCTTCGGCGGGCTGGCGAATCCGTTCGAGGCGGTGCGCTACCACTCGCTGATCGCGGAACGCGAGACGCTGCCGGACTGCCTGGAGGTAACGGCCGAGACGGACATGGGCGAGATCATGGGCGTGCGCCACAGAGAGCACGTCATAGAGGGGGCACAATTTCACCCGGAGTCCGTGCTCACCGAGCCGGGGATGGACGTGCTCCGCAATTTCCTCGCCCTCGGTTGACCGCTTGGCCAAGCACGCGTGCCGGCAGGGCCGTGAGCGAGGAGCAATCATCAGGAGGTCCCACAATGCGCGAGAAGGTCGAGGAGGCGCTGAACGAAGTACGCCCGTCGCTGCAGGCGGACGGCGGGGACGTCTCGCTGGTGGACATAACCGAAGACGGGATCGTCAAGCTGCAGCTCCAGGGCCGATGCGCCGGCTGTCCGATGTCGCAGATGACGCTTCAGATGGTCATCCAGCAACATCTGCAGCAGAAGGTGCCGGAAGTCAAGGGTGTGGAGGCGGTCCAGCCGGCCTCAAGCGAGTGACACCGCGCCGTGTCGTGGCGAGGCCAAGCAGCCTCGCCTTGCAGGTGTGCGCTGGCAGGCTCAGTCTTACGGTCACGGGGAGGGCACATGGTTCGCGAGGCCATCGCGAAGCTGCTCGACGGCCAGGATCTCACGGCGGATGCAGCGCGGGCGGTGCTCGACGAGATCATGTCGGGCGATGCCACCGACGCGCAGATCGGCGCCGTCCTGGCCGCGCTGCGTATGAAGGGCGAGACGCCGGCGGAGATCGCCGGATTCGCGCGCACCATGCGTGAGAAGTGCATCGCCATCGAGACGTCGCGGGAGTCCGTCATTGACACGTGTGGCACGGGCGGGGATGCGCTGGATACGTTCAACGTGTCCACGGTCGCCGCGATCATCGCCGCGGCCGGCGGCGCGGCGGTGGCGAAGCACGGGAACGTATCGGTCTCCAGCCAGTGCGGCAGTGCAGATGTACTGCAGGCTCTGGGCGTGAACATCGAGATGTCGGCGGAGCACGTGGGCCAGTGCCTGGACGAGATAGGCATCGGCTTTCTGTTTGCGCCCGCGCTGCACCCGGCCATGAAGCATGCCATGGGCCCGCGGCGCGAGCTCGGCGCGCGGACGATCTTCAACATCCTCGGGCCGCTGACGAACCCGGCGAGGGCTCGGCGCCAACTGCTGGGCGTGTACGCCCCGCAGCTGACCGAGCCGTTGGCGACGGCGTTGCTCGAGCTTGGCGCCGAGGCGGCGCTCGTGGTCCATGGACTCGACGGGCTCGACGAGCTGTCCACGCTTGGGGAGACGCAGGTTTCCGAGCTGCGCGACGGCGCGGTGCGCACGTACACGCTGCGGCCGGAGGACATCGGGCTTGAGGCTGCGAGCCGGGAGGACATTGCCGGCGGGACGCCGGAGGAGAGCGCCGCCCTGCTGCTCGAGGTCCTCGGCGGACAGCCGGGGCCGCGGCGCGACATTGCGCTGCTGAATGCCGCCGGTGCGCTCGTGGTCGCCGGGAAGGCGGGCGACCTGCGGGCGGGGATCGTGGAGGCGGCGGAGGCCGTTGACAGCGGCGCCGCAGAGGAGAAGCTGGAGCAGCTTCGTGAGATGTCAGCGGAGGCGGAGGCGTAGGCGAATGGGCGCGCCAGGCTGGCAGCCTGCCCCACACAGTACCTGCAGATGATCCTCGACGACATCGTCGCTCGGAAAGAGCAGGAGCTACTGGCGAAGAAGGAGCGCTTCTCCGCGGACCGGCTCGAGGAGATCGCAGCCAGCATGGAGCCGCCGCGAGACTTCGGCGCCGCTCTGCGAGGGCCGTCGCCGTCCGCCTCGATCCAGATCATCGCGGAGATCAAGCGCGCGTCGCCCTCGGCGGGAGTGCTTCGGCAGGACTTCGCCCCGAAAGACATAGCGCGCACGTACGCAGAGAACGGCGCGGCGGCACTTTCGGTGCTCACCGACGAGGACTTCTTCGGCGGCCAGGACGCGTACGTGGCCGCAGCGGGGGGAGCATGCGGGCTTCCCGTCCTGCGCAAGGAATTCATCATAGACGAGTACCAGATCTACGAGTCGCGCGTGCTCGCGGCCGATGCCGTCCTGCTGCTCGTGCGACTGTTGACTCAGGGCGAGCTGCAGGAGATGCTCTCGCTCACGCACGAGCTGGGGATGGAGGCGCTGGTGGAAGCACACGACGCCGAGGAGGCGGGGCGCGCCGTGGCAGTTGGGGCCGGGGTCATCGGCATCAACAACCGTGACCTCACCACGTTCGAGACTAACCTGGAGACGACGGTGCGGCTGCGGGAGCTGGTGCCGGCGGAGGCGACGCTCGTGGCCGAGTCGGGCATTCACTCGCGCTCGGACCTGGAGCGCCTGGCCAAGGCCCATGTACACGCGGCTCTCATCGGGACTGCCATCATGCAGGCCGACGACATGGGGGCCAAGCTGCGGGACTTCGTGGGCGTTCCTCTGCAGTCGGCGCCCAGCAGCGCGACGTGATTCTGAGAGGCAGAGCATGAGCGGTGACGCGAAGGAGAACCTGACGGCACTCCCTGATGCGACGGGGCACTTCGGGCCGTACGGCGGCCAGTTCGTGCCCGAGAC
>JASFTE010000634.1:0-3571 GCA_050114035.1 Armatimonadota bacterium
CACGGTCTGGTGCGCGACGCCCGTGGCCGGAAGATGTCCAAGAGCGAGGGCAACGTCATCGACCCCCGCGCGGCCATGGACGAGTACGGGACCGACGCCGTGCGCTTCGCCCTCATGTCGCTCATCAGTCACGGGCAGGACATCGCCGTCACCCCTGACCGCTTCGTCGGCGCGCGCAACTTCTGCAACAAGCTCTGGAACGCCGCCCGCCTGGTCATCACCAACCTCGACGCGGAGGGGCCGCAACCGTCCCCCGATGACGCCGTGCTCGAGCTGGCCGATCGCTGGATTCTGGCCCGCCGCGACGCCGCCGTCGCCGACGTGACGCGGCACCTGAAGGGCTACGACCTGGCCGATGCCGCCCGGCGCGTCTACGAGTTCGTGTGGGATGAGTTCTGCGACTGGTACCTGGAGATGGCCAAGCTCGCACTCTACGGCGACGACGACGCCCGCCGCGGCGCCGTGCGCGCCGTCCTCGCCACGACGCTCCGGGACATCCTCAAGCTCCTGCATCCCTTCACCCCGTTCATCACTGAGGGGATCTGGCAGACACTACACGGAGCACAGCAGCGTCCTCCTGGCGCCGACAGCCTCGCCGTGCAGCCCTGGCCCGAGGCCGGGCAGAGGCCTGACGCTGACGCGGTACAGGAGGCCATGGACACACTCCAGGCCGTCGTGCGTGGGGCCCGGAACCTCCGCAGCACCGTGGGGCTGCCGCCGTCGCGCAAGGTCGGGGCCATCGTGACGGCGCCGGATGATGCTGCTGCGGCGCTGCTGCGCCAGGAGCAGGCGCACGTGTGCAACTTGGCGGCCCTCTCCGACGTGCAGTTCCGCGTGGGCGAGCCGCCCGAGGCGGAGCGCGCCCTCCCGGCAGTCGCTGGTGGCGTTCACGTGCTCGTGAGGGTGCCCGACGATGTAGATGTGAAACGGGAGATGGATAAGCTCGAGGCCCAGCTCGCCCGCCTGTCACGAGAGCTGGAGTCCAGCGAGGAGAAACTGGCGAACGAGAAGTTCGTCGAGCGGGCGCCGGCGGAGGTTGTCGAGAAGGAGCGGGGGCGGCAAGAGGAATTGAGTGAGCAGAAGGCGAAGCTCGAGGAGCGTATGCGGTTGCTGGAGACGCTTTGAAGGCAAGGATGTACACGCATGAAGATCACCTCGCCGTTGCACCTTGTCCCCGGCACGGCCATCGATGAACAGATTGACAACCTGATGACAGCCCTGCCGGCCTGCGCTGAGTTTCTCCGAAGCTGCATGTAGTCGCGCCGCGGCCCCGGGGGCCCGCCGCCGTGATGGAGTGGGACAAGCACCGCCTCGAATTCGGCGCCCGGACGCTTCTCATGGGCATCGTGAATATGACGCCCGATTCCTTCGCGGGCGATGGGCTTCGAGGCGATGTCGAGGCGGCCGTGGACCAGGCGCAGTGCTTTGCGGCCGAGGGCGCGGACATCATTGACGTCGGCGGCGAGTCCACACGACCAGAAGCCGAGCGCGTCTCGGCTGAGGAGCAGATCGAGCGGACGGTCCCTGCCATCCGGGCCATGGCCGCGGAGCTGGACCTGCCCATCTCGATTGACACGACCCGGGCCGGTGTCGCGGAGGCCGCGCTCGAGGGTGGCGCCGCCATTATCAACGACATCAGCGCCCTGCGCGACGACCCGGACATGGCGCGACTCGCGGCCGAACGAGGCGTGCCAGTGGTGCTGATGCACATGCAGGGCACGCCGGCGACCATGCAGCAAGAGCCGCGGTATGACGACGTCGTGGGCGAGATCGCGCAGTTCCTCGGTGAGCGCATCGATCATGCGGTCAAGGCCGGCATCGACCGCGAGCGGATCATTGTTGATCCTGGGATCGGCTTTGGGAAGACCGTCGAGCACAACTGCGAGATCCTGCGACGCCTGGGCGAGCTGCGCAGGCTGCGCCGCCCCCTACTCGTCGGCACATCACGCAAGTCCGTCGTTCGTCTGACCCTCCGGAGCGCGGAGCCGAGCGATCTTCTCGCCGGAACGGCGGCAACGATCGCCATCGCCATACACAACGGGGCCGACATCGTGCGCGTGCACGACGTGGCCCACCTGCAGCCCGTCGCCCGCATGGCCGACGCGATCGCACACAGCCATGGTGGAGCCACGTGACGAAGTCCGATTTGCGCCGGTGCATGCTCGCCCGCCGGGACGCTCTGTCCGCGGCCGCGATACAGCAACGCAGCGCTCGCATTCGCGACCAGCTCGTTGCGCTGCCCGGACTCCGGGGCGCGGCGTGCGTCATGCTCTACGCCAGCTATGCCAGCGAGGTACGCACGCAGGACCTCGTCGGCTGGGCCCTGGAGCAGGGAAAAGACGTCGTGCTGCCCAGGGTCCGCCGAGAGCCCAAGGGGCTGCTTCTGTACAAGGTCACTGCGCCGAAGGAGCAGCTTCAGCCGGGGCCGCGCGGCATACCCGAGCCCATGCCCCAGTGCTGCGAACGGGCGGACATCGAGGAGATAGGCTTCGTCGTGGCACCCGGGGTGGCGTTCGACGAACGCGGTGTGCGGCTGGGGCAGGGCGGCGGGTACTACGACCGGTTCCTCGCCCGACTGCGCCGCCGTTGCCATCATCCGCCCGTGGCGGGAGCTGCATTCGAGCTGCAGATCGTCGAGCGCGTTCCGGCCGAGCCGCACGACGCGCGCGTGGACATGATCGTCACCGACGAACGTGTCCTGCACGTCGAAGATGCTGACGCGGACAGGCCGACATCCGACTGACCAGCGGCTCCTCCAGGAGGACGAGTGGCGTCCTCAGGGCATTCGCGCGTGGCCCGGGGAGTGAGCCGCACGCTGTCCCGAACGGAGAGTGACCCACGGTGCCCGCCGACGAGCCATCAACGGATCTGGAGATCGCACAGGTGGCACGCCTCAAGCCGATCGCGACCATCGCCGACGAACACGGCATCCTGCCCGAGGAGCTCGACCTGTACGGCGAGCACAAGACGAAGGTGCGTCTGGAGATCCTGGATCGCCTCCGGGACGAGCGCAATGGCAAGTACATCCTCGTCACGGCCGTCAGTCCGACGCCCATGGGCGAGGGCAAGACGCTCACGACCATTGGGCTCACGCAGGGGCTGTGCCGACTCGGACGCCGGGCGACCTGCTGCCTGCGAGAGCCGTCCATGGGCCCGGTCTTCGGCATCAAGGGCGGCGCGACGGGTGGCGGCAAGTCCCAGATCCTCCCGATGGAGGACATCAATCTGCACTTCACCGGCGACATCCACGCGCTGACCGCGGCCCACAATCTCATCGCGGCGATGCTCGACGCCCACGTCTCGAAGGGCAACGAACTGAACGTGGACGTGAACGAGGTCACCTGGAAGCGGTCGATCGACATGAACGACCGCGCGCTGCGCGAGACCGTCGTCGGTCTCGGCGGGAAATCCGGCGGCGTCACCCGCGAGGACGGGTTCCTGTTGACTGCTGCGTCCGAGTTGATGGCCGTCCTGGCGCTGGCCGACAGCCTCGAAGACCTCAAGGAGCGCGTCGGCCGTATCATCGTCGCGTACGACGAGGACGGCGATCCCGTCACCGTCGACGACATCG
>JASFTE010000635.1:0-3570 GCA_050114035.1 Armatimonadota bacterium
GCTTGGCCCGCTCAGCGGCTTCTTGAACACACTCTCAGTGGCCGCCCTCATACGTGAGTGCGCGGATCATTATCTGAGGACATTCGGTGCTGTCACACCGGAGGAGCGCAAGCGGCGCGCGCTCAGCATCGTGGGTCGCTACAACTCAGGGCTCCCCGACTTGGGCACAGAGCACGATCGCTACTTCGCTGACGAGCACTCGGGATGAGCACGGTCGTCTGACGGGCGCCGTACCCCTCCGACGTGCTTGCCTCCGAGAGGTTTCCCTCCCCCCACCGTAGAACTCGCTCCTTCGGCTCGCGGGTCCGTCCCGGCAGAGCCCCCGTCAGATCCATCGCCCCTCCACGGGAGTGATCCTGCGTGCGCATTCTGTACATCGACATCGACACGCTGCGGCCGGATCATCTCGGCTGCTACGGCTACGAGCGAGACACGTCGCCGAACATCGACCGCATCGCGGCTGAGGGCGTGCGCTTCGAGAACTGCTGCGTCTCCGACTCCCCCTGCCTGCCCTCGCGCGCGGCGCTCTGGAACGGCCGCTTCGGGATACACACCGGCGTCGTGAATCACGGTGGCACGGCGGCCGACCTGCGCATCGAGGGCGAGCCGCGCGGCTTCCGTACCTCGCCCCGATATGCGCCCTGGATGGCGTGCCTGAGCAGTGCCGACATCTACACGGCCTCCGTCAGCCCCTTCGCCGAGCGGCACAGCGCCTGGTGGTTCTGCGCCGGTTTCCGCGAGTTCTACAACCCGGGCAAGGGCGGCGGGGAGCGTGCCGACGAGGTCGCCCCCTACGCACTCGACTGGCTCGAGCGCAACGCCACCCGCGACGACTGGTTCCTCCACGTCAACTTCTGGGACCCACATACCCCCTACCGCACGCCGATGGCGTATGGCAATCCATTCGAGAACGATCCCCCGCCCGCGTGGCCCACTGCCGAGGAAATCACCGCGCACTTCAACAGCTACGGACCGCACAGCGCCCAGGATCTGGCCAGTTGGGGCCCGGTGGATCCGGCGCGCCACCCGCGACTCCCGGCGCAGATCACCACGCCGGAGGACTTCCGCAAGTGGATCGACGGCTACGACGTGGGCATCCGGTACGCCGACGAGCACGTGGGGCAGATCCTGGCGGCGCTCGCGCAGGCCGGCGTCCTGGACGACACGGCCATCATCGTCAGCTCCGACCACGCCGAGAACCAGGGCGAGCTCAACGTCTACGGCGACCACCACACCGCCGACTACATCACGCCGCGCGTGCCGCTCATCATCCGCTGGCCCGGCGTGTCCGGCGGACGCGTCGACACGGCGCTGCACTACCAGTCCGACATGGCCACCACGACGCTGGAGCTCCTCGACATCGGCATCCCGCCCACCTGGGACGGCGAGAGCTTCGCACCGGCGCTGCAGGCCGGCGAGGAGAGCGGCCGCGACTACCTCGTCGTGAGCCAGTGCGCCTGGAGCTGCCAGCGCGGCGTGCGCCGCGGCCCGTGGATGTTCATCCGCACCTACCACGACGGCCTCAAGGACTTCCCCGAGCACATGCTGTTCAACATCGAGGACGATCCGCACGAGACGACCGACCTGGCCCCCGAGCGCCCCGACCTCGTGGCCGAGCACCTGGCGCTGCTGGATGACTGGCACGGCGAGATGATGACGCGGTCGGACTCCGAGGTCGATCCGCTCTGGAACGTCATCCGCGAGGGCGGCCCGCTGCACACGCGCCACAGCCTCGAGTCCTACTGCGAGCGCCTGCGGGCCACCGGTCGGGCGCACCATGCCGAAGCCCTCGAGGCGCGGCACGGCGGAGCCAGCCGGTAGTCGCGGGCCAAAGGAGACCGTGAGCCAATGGCGAGTGAATCGAGCACGCGAGCCGAGCTTCCCGCGGCCATAGACTCCGTCGAGCAGCTCGAGGACGTCCTCTCCCAGCCAACGCCCGAGGTGGTCGCCGCGTTGGCGGAGCTCGAGGGCGACCTCCTCATCCTCGGCGTCGGCGGGAAGATCGGCCCGAGCCTGGCCCGGATGGCCCAACGGGCGCTGAACGAGGCCGGCGCCAGCGACCGGCGCGTCATCGGTGTTGACCTGTTCCCCGCGCCCGAGACGCGCGACGACCTCCAGGCAGCCGGCATCGAGGCCGTGACGTGCGAGCTCCTTGACCCCGACGCCCTCGCCGCTCTGCCCGACGCGCCGAACATCATCTTCATGGCCGGCCGCAAGTTCGGCTCCAGCGGCGCCGAGTGGCTCACGTGGGCCCTCAACAGCTTCCTGCCGGGACTGGTGGCCCAGCGATATCCCGACGCCCGCATCGTCGCCTTCTCCACCGGCAACGTCTACCCCCTCGTGCCCATCGGGACCGGATCGGTCGAGAGCGACGCGCCCGATCCCATCGGCGAGTATGCCCAATCGTGCCTCGGGCGCGAGCGCATCTTCGAGCACTTCAGTGAGGCCAACGGCACGCCCGTGCTGCTCTTCCGGCTCAACTACGCCTGCGAACTCCGCTACGGGACCCTGCTCGATATCGCGCAGAAGGTGCACGCCCGGCAGCCCATCGATCTCGCCATGGGGTACCTCAACACCATGTGGCAGGGCGACGTCAACGCGGTCACGCTGCGCTGTCTCGACCTCTGCGCTTCGCCCCCCGAGATCCTGAACGTCACGGGGACCGAGACGGTCTCAGTGCGCTGGGCCGCCGAGCAGTTCGCCGAGCTGCTCGGGACCGAGCCGCTCCTCGAGGGCGAGGAAGCCGACACGGCCCTGCTCAGCAACGCCGCCCGCTGCAACCGGCTCTTCGGCTATCCCCGGGTGTCCGTGCGCCAGCTCATGGAGTGGATCGCCCACTGGGTGAAGATCGACGGCCCCACCCTCGGCAAGCCCACCCACTTCGAAGAGCGCGAGGGGAAGTTCTGAGGCCCACGGTGTCGAGGGATTGACGCCCGCGGATATAGGGTATATACTCCTCGCACTATGGTCCCGAGTGTTGCTTCAGCGACGCTCGGATTTATCCGCGGCAGCGATCCACGAGGTCGCTGCCTTTTTCTTGCGTAGATGGGGGCGGGGCGCATGGCGCGTTACGCGGTCTTCATTGATGGAGGGTACTTGGCGAAGCTGTTGAAGGGCGTCGGAGAGCCAAGGATTGACTTCGCGGGGCTCGCCGAGGGATTCCGCGCCAACGACGAGCTGCTGCGAACCTACTACTATCACTGCGCTCCCTACCAATCCACACCACCGACAAAGGACGAGCAAGAGCGCAAGGGCCGCTTCGATCGGTTCGTGGCGGCTCTCGAGTGGGTACCACGCTTTCAGGTGCGATTGGGTCGCCTGGTCCGCCGCACGGAGGCTGATGGCACCCTCCGTTTCGAGCAGAAGATGGTCGATGTCCTGCTGACCGTGGATCTCGTTCGGCTCAGCTCCGAGAGGCAGATCCGGCGAGCAGTCATCATTGCTGGTGACAGCGATTTCGTGCCGGCGATCGAAGCGGCAAAGGATGCTGGCGTGATTGTCCAGCTGTGCCATGGGGGCGACCCACGGCCTCACGACCAGTTGCTACGTGTCTGCGACGATCGGTTGGTG
>JASFTE010000636.1:0-3564 GCA_050114035.1 Armatimonadota bacterium
GCCGCTATCCGGCCAAACCTCGGGCTACCGCTCCGGTTGAACTGCCCAGGCGCACCCAGACCCGGCGAGCACGTCCGGCCCCTATGGCGCAAACCGACCCGGATCCGTCGGTTTCTGCCCCGGCTCGATGACGAAGTATGTGCTCCAGGTGTAGTATCGCAGAGGCAGAATCAATCGCTGCGCCCGGTCGGCGATCCCGCCGTAGCTGCCGCCCAGATACCAAATCCCGGCTCCACGGACTTCAGGATACGCCGCATAGAGCTGAGAGGCCCAGGCGATGTCCTTCATCGCCTGTTCCACCGGAGGCACCCGCGTGTACTCCCACCCCCACTCCGTGATCAGCACGGTCGGCCTGCCGATCCCGTCTTGATCGCAGATGCGGAAGAGCGTCTGAAATCGACCCACCAGCGCCGGGTACTGGTTGGCGATGTTATCGACGTCGTAGCTGTACTCGTGTAAGGCCACGGCGATGCGGTCCGGATGTTGGGACGCCAGCCGCAGGAATGCCAGCATCCCCGGCGTCTGCCAGTGCTCCGGCTCGGGCTCGCCGGAGCTCCAGCCGAAGGCGGCAAACCGGTACCCGTCGCGCAGCGCCAGCTGGGCGGTGCGAGAGGCGAATCTGCCCAGCCAGTCAGCTCGTGCCTTGTCCGGCTCGTTCATCACCTCCAGCCAGGTCCGCTGATCGAACTCGGGCGGCAGCGCCTCCCGTATCCGCGCCCAGTGCTGGTCAGCCGCCGTTTCCGGCGGAAGGTCGTAGCTGGGCAGCTCAAGCTCGCCGCCCGTCATGCGGAAGATGGTCACGTGGTCCGGGCTCTCCCTGAGCGCCTGCACACAGACACCGTAGTCACCGACGGACTTGATCACCGCCGGGACGCCGACGCCGGCCAGCGCGCTGAGATACGTCCCTAATCCCCGTGCGGTCCCTCCTGGCCCCGTATGGAAGCCCAGCTTGACGTAGGCCAGATCCTTCCCCTCGGACTGGAGCTCCTGGCGGACGGAGGCGAAATCGACCGGGGCGGGTGTCGGCGTGGACGTCGGCTCCGCGGGTTTGGGCCTTGGAGAAGGTTCGGACGTCGGCGAGGGCGCTAGTGTGAGCAGGCCACGCGCGACGAGGGGCAGAAGGACTCTCCCCTTGTCAGTCGGATCTCTAAGCTCCTGCCCGACGGAGGCCGTAGGGGCGATGGTGCCAGGAGGTCCCGCCGGCGTTGCGTTCGGTCGGAGCCAGTAGCGCACCGCAAACCCGGCGGCAACGACTACAGCCAGCGCGATGGCAGCCAGAACATACCTGGCTGCCGGGCTGGTCGACAGCCATCGCGCCAGTCTCGCTCTGACCGTGACCGGGAGCGGCGCGTTCTCTGCATCGTCGGCTCGCCTGGAGAGCCTCATCGCGGGTTCAGCTCCGCGGCCAGTGCGTTAAGCCTCCCGCAATTCGCGCGCCGATCGCGCGGCCGCGAGTTCTCACCAGCCTGGCGACCACCCAGCCCCGCGCCACAATGTCAAGAGACGCGCCGTGCTCCAGTCGATGCCGTCTGTCCGTTGCCGGGGAACAGGGGACAGCGCTGCCCGGCGAGGTGCACCACGGGGCACAAGAGGTGCCTGCTATGGAGTCAGGCCTCCGAACCAACTCAGGACAGTCCGCTGGACAGGCTGCCACAGGCGCCGCAGCCCGAACAAGAAGACGGCCAGTGGCCGCGGAAGCCGCCACAACCCCAGGACCGAACCCGCGAGAAGGACCAAGAACGCAATGCCAGCAACCTTGCCCAGTGCCACGGCAAGCCGGAGGGCCAGACTCAGGTTGCGAAGTACAAAGATAGCAACGAGCCCAATCCCCACGCCGAGGAGTATGTAGTAAGGTGAGATGTTCATCTTGTCCTCCCCTGGCCTCGCGCCAGCAATCCGCGACCCAACCACTCTGTCAGGGCCGCCCGTGGACCTGCCCCGCAGCGCAGAGTTGCGGGGGCATCATCCTCAGGATGACACCGCTGGGGCGCTGCCGAGGGCGACAACCAGCCAAACCGACCTCATTACGTCCGTTGGCCCGTGAACATGCCTCCCGCGGCCATCGCCGGACGCACCCGCCCGTGGCATCAGCCACCGAGAGCAGCCCGTGATCAGAGCAAGCTGTGCTATTCTACCACGAGAAGCTCGAGAGGAAAACCGGCGACCTGAGGGTGTGCGCCGGATCTCGCCCTGCGCCACACAGAAGCTGATGCCAATTACGGTCAATCAGCCAGGTACTAGTTGGAGTTGGCGGTAGATGAGCTGCCGCCGCTCGGATTCTTTCATCCGGCAGTGTCCTTCGCCCGACAACCGCGCGGCGGAAGCGATTGGCTGGTCGCCTGGATGCACCGCTCGAAAGGGGCAGCGGACTGGTCCCGGCAGACCGCCTGTCCTTCGAGCGCCCCGTAATGCAAGCCTGACCGCCGAGCGGGTGGCCTGTTTCCACGTTGAGTGGCACTCCTGGGGGGCATTCAACGGCATCAATGTCGCGAAAGAACAGCCGCACCGCCAGCCGGGGATTCGACCCGGCCCACGACCAGCAGGCACGCCACGACTCTCATCACACACCGCCGACTTGGGCGGCAGCCCCGCCAAACCGATGAGCGGCGTTGCCGAAACTGAGAGACCATCACCGCCTATCTCAAGCCTTCTTCGAAGAAATCCAACCACATGTGTCCCGTCGTCATGCGGACCTCGGGGTGTGCCGCTCTGAATTCGCGCAGGCGCGGAGCGTGCCGTCCCAGCACCAAGCTGACGAACCATTCCGGCGCGTCTTCGGTGAAGCCAATCGGTGCTGCATCTCCCACGTGGAACAGCCAGCCGGGCTCAGCCCGTAGGGCGACGCCACAGTGACCGCGCGAATGTCCGAACAGGGGCACCAGCCACATCTCCGGCTCGAATGGCAAGCGGATCGCCGCGAAGTCGAACCAGCTTTCGCCAGTGTCATCGTAGAGCGCGAACTCCGGCTCATGGGCAATGTGACGCCGGACGTACGCAAGGTCGGTCCAGCGGCGTGGGCACCCCGTGAAGGCTTCGAACTCACGGCGGTGGACGTGCACGCGGGCACGGGGGAAATCCGACAGGCCGCCGCAGTGATCGAAATGCATGTGCGTTAGCACGATGTGGCGCACATCTTCGGGCCTGTACCCGAGGAGCGCGAGCTGGCGAGCAGCGGCCTCCTCCGGGTCCAGGGGCACAATCGTCGCCAACTGAAACGCACGAATGATCCCTGGCCTGTGGACGTAGTCATCCTGTCCAGGGCCTGTGTCCACGAGTACAAGCCCCTGGTTGGTCTCGACGACCAGGCAAAGCGTCCCCGTCTTCCACTGCAAAGGCACGCGGGCGCTGCAGGTGAAGCAGTTGAGGGAGTGAATGACCATGATGAACGTGAACGGCGGAAGCTTCAGTGCCGCCCTGGTCCTGCGTACGTATCACTCTCGCCCATCGCGTCAGCCCTTGCCTGAACCTGCCAAACGCTCAACGGCGGGGCGGATGAGCCGACGGCGGGACGACTGCTCGCTCGGCATCGGACCAGTCTCAGCGTCCGCTACCCGGTTCGCACTC
>JASFTE010000637.1:0-3562 GCA_050114035.1 Armatimonadota bacterium
AGGTTGCCGTCCTGGTCGCTCCGCGGGCCGGCGAAGCCGCCCAAGCCGCGGGGAGTGAGCCAGACAGAAGTCTCGATGCCCGGGAGAGGGTTGCCCTCGGGGTCGAGGATCCTGGTCGTGACGCCGGAGCCTTCGGTGAGGAGAATGGAGACGGGCCGTTCCGGCGGTGGGAGATCCTGCACGGCGACGCAGCCCACGAGCCCTCGCTCGCGGTGGCGGGCCCAGATGGACCACGGGAAGTTGAGGCGCTCAGGGCCCACCCCGACCTCGAACTCGAAGGCGCCATTCTCGTCGGTCGTGCGGGTGAAGAGGTCGTCGAAGGATTGGGCGTAGCCCCGCTCGCCGTTGACGCCCACATCGGCGCCCGCGACGGGCTGCATGTCGGGGCCGAGGACCGTCCCCGCGACGACGTCGCCCTTCAGGGCGACGTCCGGCCTCGGCACGGCGACCCCGGGCCTCGGCACGGCAACCCCGGGCCTCGGCACGGCGACCCCGGGCCTCGGCACGGCGACCCCGGGCCTCGGCAGGGCGCCGCCGCCCGCCCCCGGCAGCGGTCCCAGAGCGCCCCCGGCCGCAGACGCTCCGCCCCCACCCCCAAATCCAACTCCGCCGTCGGCCCCGGCAGTGCCGCGCCGCCCGATCATCCCCCCTCCCCGCCCTCCGGCGTCGGTCCCGGCCGGCAGTGGGGCGCCGTGCGGCCCCCGCGTGCGGCGGGCGGTCGCCCGCGGCAGTGCGGTGACGGCCGGCTCCGGCTCGTCGCCGGTGCGGGGCGTGAGGCGGAGGTTGTCGATGTAGAGCGTGATCGGAGCGGCGGGGTCTGTGAACATGAACTCTATGTTGGTGACCTCGGAAGCCCGGAAACGGCCGTCGAAGTAGGGCGACTCCCACGTTCTGGCCCCGCGTAAGGTCTCCCGGTTGAGTGGATAGTCGATGTGCACCATCTCGCCAGGCTGGACGGTCCCGTTGAAGACGTACACCTGCCCGTGCCCGTGCCAGACGTCGTCGTGCAGCCGGATGCGGAACCGTTCCGGTCGCGGGCTCTCGATCATGAAGTCCATCTCGAACTTCGAGAAGCGCCGCCAGTCCTTGAACTTCCAGTCCGGATCCCACAGGCCCATCGTCATCCACGCCTGAACCGCGTCGCCCGTGAACTTCAGCGACAGCATGCCATCGGCGCCCCACTCGGGGCTCTGGGAGAGCGGGAGGCGGGGGTGGGGTCTGAGCACGAGGGGCGCGTGCAGGATCCCGAGCGGGTGGCGGGGCGCCGTGGTGAAGGCCATGTCATCCTCAAAGGACGTGATGAGACAGGTCCCGTCGGGCTCCAGGAGAAGCGCGTCGGCCTCGTCGCGCGCCCAGAAGGCGTCGCTCAGCGCCGGGTCGCGGGCGACGGCCGCCTCGCGCAGGGCGGCGAACGGGTCCTCGGCGTCCGCGGGGATCTCGGCGAGCAGCGCCCGGAGGCCGTCCAGGCCAAGCTCCTCCTCCATGGCGCGCAGCGCGACAACTGCCGCGAAGTCCGGGTGGACGGGCGCGTAGTCGTCGCTGGTGATAATGTCCAGCATCTCCGCGCCGTCGGCGGCGAGCGGGGTGGCGTTCGTGGTGGGGATGGGCGCTGGGCCGAGGGCCTCCGTGACGGCGGGGACCAGGTGGGCGTGCGTCAGGTAGCGCTCCAGGCCGGGAATGCGCTCGGGGTTGTAGAGCTCGGCGACGGCTTGGCACAGGATGCCGACGGGGCCGGCGTCGGCGCGGTAATACTCCCCAATTCCCTTGGCCCCGGGCTGGATGTAGATGGTATCGCGGCGATTGGTGGTGGTGGTCTCGTACCAACCCTGTTGGTCCACGACGTACACGCGCATGTCCTTCGTCTCGGCCTGGGGCAAGGCGCGCTCCAGAGCGGCCTTGGCGATGGAGATCACGTCGGTGATGAGGGTGCACAGGAGCGGGTCGGCGTCGTCGTGGTGCCGCAGCGCGACCCCGGGGGCGTCCACGGCGCCCGCGCCGTCGTCTTCGGTGAGTGCTCTGACGTCGGTGCGCAGCCGTGTGGCGTCCGGGGTCCCCAGAGTGATGCTGAGCGTTCGCTGCAGCGTCTGCGTCCGGGTAACCTCGATCTCGGTGGCGGCGGGCGCGTCCGGCGCAGGCGCAGCCTGGGCCTGCGCATCGACGGGCTCTCCGGGGGGCTCGGCAGCGACGATCGCCCTCGCGGGCCGCGGGAAAGGTGGCTTGACGGGCTCGCGGGGGGGCGAGGGCGCGAGGGTCGTCCTCGCCGGGCGCTTGTCGTCTATGGGCTCGGGTCGTGTGGCAAGCGCCGCGAGTCGGGCGGCAACTGCCCCGAGTTGGGGGGACGGCGCGGCCGCCATTGGGGCTGCCGGTGGCGTCGGGTCGGGCTGGTTGGCCCGGGCGGGGCCGCGGAGGGCTTGGTGGACGGCGGCTCCGACTACGAGTGTGGCCGCCAGCGTGCAGGCGATCTTCGCCTTGGTGGCCACCGTGGCTGCGACGCCAGCGCCAGTCGCCGCGGGGCTCGAGCCGATGCCCGACAGCGCGATCCTGCCCAGCTCGGCGACGAGGGTCGCGGGCGCAGCCTCGCTGCCGTGGGTGGTGAGCAGCGCGGCGAGGCTGCCGGCGGACACCGCGAGGCCGGCCCCCTTCAGATGGCGCCGAAGCCGTTCGAGCGCCCGCTTGATTCTCTGGGACACCGCTGGCTGCGACAGGCCGAGCTCCTCCGCGATGGCCGTCTGGGGCTTGCCCTCGAGGAAGTGCAGCACCAATGTCTCGCGGAGGGCCTCCGGGAGGCTGTCAATCGCCTGGTCGATGTCGGCTCTGATCCTATCCCAGGATGGCTCGGCCGCGTTGTCGCCGAGCATGCCGGCCACCTCCTGCTCCATCTTCCTGCGCGACCCGTTCTGGCGATGCATGGACAGCGAGCACCGCACCGCCACTCGATGCAGCCATCCGGCCACGGAGGTCCTGATGGAGTCGGCGCTGCGCGCCAGACGCAGGAAGCACTCCTGGGCGGAGTCCTCGGCGTCGGCGCGGCTGCCCAGGACGCGGTAGCATGCCGCGTACACCATGTCTCGATGCCGGGCCACGAGCTCGGCGAAGGCCTCCGCGTCGCGCGCCTCGACGTAGCGCCCGAGTAGCTCCAGATCCGTATTGCCCATCGCAATATCGCCTGCCTGTGTGTGTCGGTCTTCTATAACATATAGTGGGGTCGCAGGGGTGCAACTATAAGCAGTGGAGAACGGCAGTGGCCAGTGAAGGCGCGGCGGCAGACGGGCAAGCGGAACGACGGGGCTCCGTAATCCGTGGGCCGTTCCCACCGCAGCGGCGCAGGGCGGGCACAGCCCGCCCTGCATGCTGAGGCGCGGCAGATGGGGGCGGTTACTCCAGCTTCGTCGCGTCGGGCGGCAGCGGTGTGTCCGCCGGGCTCAGGACGCCGCCGTCGGGCAGCACTTTGAGCCACACGTCCTTGACCTGTACCTTCATCGGCGGGCCGCCGTGGAGCTGGATCCCCAGAAGGCCCTCGAGCTCACGCTCTCCCACGTCGTGGTCGATCACCTCGAGCGCC
>JASFTE010000638.1:0-3558 GCA_050114035.1 Armatimonadota bacterium
CAGGTTAAAGTGCGCAGTGGCGCTGCGGGGGTTCTTCGCGAGCGTGTCGCGGTACAGCCGAACGCGGTCAGCCCAATCGAGGTTCCTGACCACCGTGAGGCCGGAGTACAGCGCCAGCGTCGAGACGCACAGCGCCAGCGAGAGCCTCTGGAGTGCCGTGTGGGCGGACCGGGCCCGGGCCAGCTCCGGCAGTCTGAGAAGCAGGAGCCCCACCAGCAGGCAGAAGCCAACGGACGGGACGTACGCGCGCGGCTCGGCAATGGGGCGGCCCAGGATGACCAGGTTCGACACGGGGGCCATCGCGATGAGCATCCAGGCCAGAGCGAGAAAGGCCACTCTCGAGCGGCGAAACGCCACCACGATTCCCGCCAGCAGTGCGAGCCCCCACGGGAGGGCCCGCAGCACCTGCGGGTCCCAGGCCGACTGCGGCACGCCGAAATGATGCACCAGACACAAGCCAACCGGCATCACGAGCAGCCTCAGATACACGCCCACGGTGCCCACCGCGGTCAGCAAGTGCAGGCGCAGGGGGAGGCGCAGGACATTCTCCGTCTGCTCCGGCAGTGCCTGGTTGAGGGCGAAGAGGGCCGCGGCTATGGCTACGAAGGGCAGTAGAGCCAGATATGCCCACCGCCTGCCGGGTACGGGGAACCGCCACACGTACACCGCAAGTACCGCGGGCAGCACCAGCGCAGACGCTTTGGAGCAGAGAGCCAGGGCGAAGCACGCCAGAGCGGCCATGTGCAGCACAGCGCCGGGGCGGGTCCGTGGGTGCTCGATGTGTCGCAGGTACAGGAGCATGGACGCGAGCATGAAGAGCAGCGCCAGGAGCGCTGAGCGCGCGCCCGTCCAGACGATGGGCTCCACGTGGACGGGATGTGCCGCAAACAGCAGGGCGCAGAATGCAGCGCCTCGCCTGCTCCCGAGGATGCGGTGCGCCAGGAAGTAGAGCAGCACGGCGTTTGCGACGTGGACCAGAATGCTGGTGATGTGGTACCCGGCCGGATTCAGCCCCCAGACGGCATAGTCGGCGGCGAAAGACACCTCCTGGACGGGGCGGTAATCCCGATATGCCATCGGCCCGCCGATCTCTCTGATCCGCCGCCAGTACCCGGGACCGAAGGACGTGGCCGCTCGTCTCAGATCGCGGATCTGTTCGTTACGGACTATGGTGTAATGGTCGTCCCAGATGAACTCGGCGCCGAGGGCGTTGATGAAGATGCCGCCGGCGACGACCACTATGAGTACCAGCACTGGAGCGTGCGCTCGCATGGTGTATGCTCCGGGCGGGCCGATGCCTACGCCCGACGATGGGACAGCCCTCACGGGAGGAGCCCTTCCGCTCCGGTGAGCTGCAGCAGCCGCCGCTGTGCCTCCCGTGTCCTGGGCCCACCCAGCTCGAGGCACTTGCGGTAGCAGCGCACTGCTTCACCCTCGTTGCCCATGTCTTGGTAGCACGCGCCCATGGCCAGCCAGGTCTGGGCGACCTCGGGCTGGATGCTCAAGGCCTCGCGGTAGTGCTCCAGGGCCTGGCCGTATGCGCCCGACTTCTCGTAGGCGATGCCCAGGATGTGGTGCACCGGGGCGCTGTCGGGCGCGAGGCGGGCGGCCCTGCGCAGCTCGGCAATGGCCTTCTCGTACTCCCCCTCCTGTGCGTGCAGCGCTCCGAGATTGTGCAGCGCATCCACGTAGCCGGGGTCAATCCGCAGGGCGTCGCGGAAGTGGGAGGCGGCGGCTTCCGGCTCCTGCATCCGCGCGTGTGTGATGCCGAGGCCGGTGTGTGCCCTCAGCCGGATGCCCGGCTTTGCGAACCCCAACATTCGCTCATAGCACCCGATGGCCTGCCCGTATCGCCCCGTGTCGCGGTACAGGCGGGCCGCATCGTCCAGACTGTGCACGTCGTCCGGCGCCACCGCCACGGCCCAACGAAACTGCACCACCGCCTCCTCAATGAGTCCGCGCCGCTCGTACGCCATGCCCAGAGAGCGGCGCGCGAGCCAGCTCTGGGGATTATTGGCCACGGTGTCGTGCAGCAGCCACAGCTCGTCGGCCCACACCGCATTCCTGCGCAGCGTCAGGGCTGAGCACGTCCCCACGAGGAGGATAGAGACCCCCACGGCGAGGCACTGCAGGGTCCGCCGCGCGCGCCGTCGTGCGGCGATGGCGAGCGTGCCCTGGAGGAGCACTGCCAGCAGGATGCAGAGGCCCACCGAAGGGGCGTACAGGCGCGTTTCCCCAATGGGTCTCCCGAGGATCACGAGATTCGAGAGGGGCGCCATGCCGATGGCGATCCACGCAAGGGCGAAGAACGCGGCTCTCGACCGGCAGAAGGCCATCGCCATGCCGACCAGCAGGGCGACCTCCCAGGGGATGGCCTGCAGGACCGGGAGTGCCAGGGGCGAGTCCTGCGGGGCGAAGTAGTGGTGCGCACAGAGGCCGATGGGGACGACCAAGAGCCGGAGAGAGAAGCCCACGGTCGCCAGAACGGTGAGCAAGTGCGAGTACGGCGTCAGGACAAGGGGCAGCTCCGGCAGATGCGGGGCGGCCGCGTCCACCGCGAAGAACGCGGCCGTGACGCCGACGAAGGGGAGTAACGCCACCAGACCCCTGCCCCACGCCCGGCGAGGAAGCAGGCACCACAGGCAGAGCCCGAGCAGCAGCGGAAGCGCGATGGCCGACTGCTTCGACGACAGAGCCAACGCGAAGCACGCAAGGGCACAGACGTGCAGCCAGGCCCGGCGCGGAGCAAAGAGGGAGTCGGCCCACCGCAGGTACAGCAGGGCTGAGATGAGGATGAACAGCAGCGCCAGCGGGGCCGACCGGGCCTTGGCCCATACGACCGCCTCCACGTGGATCGGATGCGCCGCAAAGAGCAGAGCGGCGAACGCCGAGACCCTCCTGTCCGTGACAACGCGGCACGTGAGCAAGTACACGAGGACGGAGTTGACGATGTGCAGCACGATGCTGCTGACGTGGTAGCCGACCGGGTTGAGCCCCCAGATGGCGTAGTCCACGGCGAGCGACAACTGGACAACCGGGCGGTAGCTTCCCCCCACGTTGGGATCGCGCTCGCGGAGGCTTCGCCAGTATCCCGGGCGGAAGGCTGTCAGGGCTTGGCGGAGATCGCGGACGTGGGGGTTATCCACGATGATGACGTAGTCGTCCCAGAGGAAGTCGGCGCCGAGGGCGTTGACGAAGATGCCGCCGGCCACGAGGACTATCACGGCGATTGCCACAGCGTGCTGCCTCATCGCCTGCATGGTGGTCTCTGGATTCCGCCCTGCGCGAGTGGAGGGGTGCTATGGTCTGGCCAGGAGTGTGTTTCGCGGTCCAGGGGAGAGGGCCTGCCCGGCGCCGGGGAGGAGCGCGAGGCAGGCACGGACCCGGGCCCGCGCACGCTGGTGCGGCCGGCCACACGCGGGGTGGTGAAAGAAAGAGCCCGCCCTCGTGGGCGGGCCCTTGCCGTCACGCCGTCAAGCCAGTACATTGGTACTGGCGCCTGACCCCGACTATGGCGGTGTCATCGAATTGGGGCACCACGTGATGCGCATCCGGAAG
>JASFTE010000639.1:0-3558 GCA_050114035.1 Armatimonadota bacterium
GAGTGCCGGGTGGCCCCACTCGCGCAGTGCGATGGCGTGGAGGGGGGTCTCGACGATGATGCACTCGAGCTGCTCGTAGGCGTCCTCGTTGTAGCAGCGCGCCGGTGATCCGGGGACGTGGAGCCACCCGGGACGCCAGGCGCCGTAGCCGTGCCAGCCGGCGGGCTGCTCGTCGTTGAGGGGCCGGGCGGCGAGGTGCACCACCTGGCCGTCCACGATGTCAGGGACGACGATGTGCCCGTCGAGCACGTCGCGGAGCGCGCCGTCCTCGTCGCGCTGGATGAGGCCGGCGGCGATGCAGTGCTCGGGGTCGAGGTCGAGCTCGTCGGTGAGGTGGGTGTGGAGGGCGCCGTCGGCCCAGCCGATGGAGTAGCGCTCGAAGGTGTCCGGGGGGATGCCGCAGCGCTCGGTGAGGTAGGTGCGGGCGGGCTCGTGGGAGGCGAGCTGGTTGGCGTAGTGGGTCTGGGCGATGGTGAGGAGGTCGGGTGCAGGCGTGTCGGCGGCATTCGCAGGCTGGCAGTCCCCTACGGGACCTGGCTCCAGACGGGGGCCTGCGCCACACGGTTCCTGCGTGGTGGTTTGCCGGGTTGTGGTCATTGGGTCTCACTCTCCACGATTGTTCGGTGTGCCCCACGGAAAACACGAAGGGCCGGCCGAATGGCCGGCCCTCCGGGAGGGTGGTGTCAGCGCTCAGAAAAAAAGACGTCGATTCTCTGATGGCCGAGCCCGGTTGCGCCGCTACAGGGGGCCCGGCGAGGGTGTCCAGTTTTGGTCCTCTCTCATTATATATGGTCAACTAAAGGGGGGGGTGTCATAGAAAAGGCGAAAATCGCGCTCGTACGGGCTGTGCGGGGATTTTTCGCCGGGGGTTGCGCCGTAAACGGAGGCGATGCGGTGCACTTTGGCCCGGTCAACTCAGCGGGGTTTTGTCACAAGGAATTCAGTGGCCAGTTGTCAGTAACGGCGAAGGCGGCGGAGGATCGAGGGGCTGGGGAGGGTGCGGCGGGATGGTGGATGCCGGATGCTGGGGACGGCAGAGGGGACGGCGAGGGCGAGTGCGGTGGGGGGGGGTTGACAAGTTCGGGAGAGTGAGTATAATCGGCCGCTGAGGTTAGCACTCTCGGACTGAGAGTGCTAATTGTCTCCGTGACGGGCTTGCCCCCTGAGTGCAGAGCCCGGCCGCGGACAGTGCATCGAGTGCCCAGCCTGGGCGTGGGCACGGTGGAAAAGGTGGTGAACAGACAGATGCTAAAGCCTCTCGGCAACAGAGTGCTGGTGAAGCAGCTCGAAGAAGACGACACCACGGCAGGCGGAATCGTTCTGCCTGACTCGGCGAGAAAGAAGCCCCAGGAGGCCGAGGTGGTGGCGGTCGGCGAGGGCGAGCGGCTGGAGAGCGGTAAGGTGCTTCCGATTTCGCTGAAGGTCGGGGACGTCATCGTGTACCCCGAGTACAGCGGAACGGAAGTGCGGATCAACGAAGAGGACTACATGATCATCGACGTTGATTCCGTGCTGGCGCTCAAGCAACCGGCGAAGAAGAAGAGAAAGAAGTCCGCCAAGCGGAAGTCCTGACGGGGCGGCAGACCAAAGCGTTGTTCCACAGACACAGCGCTGGAAGGAGGCAGACGACATGGCTGCCAAGCAACTTGCCTTCGACGACGAGGCAAGACGCGCCCTCGAGCGGGGCGTAAACACCGTGGCCGATGCCGTCAAGGTAACGTTGGGTCCGAAGGGCCGAAACGTCCTTCTGGACAAGAAATGGGGTGCGCCCACCATCACAAAGGACGGTGTGACGGTGGCGAAGGAGATCGAACTGGAGGAGCGGTACGAGAACATGGGGGCGCAGTTGTGCCGGGAGGTGGCGTCGAAGACGAACGACGATACGGGCGACGGCACGACGACGGCGACCGTGCTGGCGCAGCGGATCGTGGGCGAGGGTCTGAAGAACGTGGCTGCCGGCCGCAACCCCATGATGATCAAGAAGGGGATCGACAAGGCGGTGGCTACCGTGGTGGCGGCGCTTGGGAAGCGGGCCGTTGACGTGAAGACGCGCGAGGACATCGCGAACGTGGCGGGCGTGGCCGGCAACGACCGGTCCATCGGCGAGTTGATCGCCGATGCGATGGACAAGGTCGGCAAGGACGGCGTAATCACGGTCGAGGAGAGCAAGGGCCTCGAGACCACGTTCGAGGTCGTCGAGGGCATGCAGTTCGACAAGGGGTACATCTCTCCGTACTTCGTGACCGACGCCGAGACCATGGAGTGCGTGCTGGAGAACCCGCTGATTCTGATCCACGAGAAGAAGGTCAGCTCCGTTGCCGACCTTATTCCGCTGCTTGAGAAGACCTCGAAGGCGGGCAAGCCGCTGCTGGTGATCGCCGAGGACGTCGAGGGCGAGGCTCTGGCGACGCTCGTGGTGAACAAGATGCGCGGCATCATCCAGGGCTGCGCCGTGAAGGCGCCCGGCTTTGGTGACCGCCGCAAGGCCATGCTGGCGGACATCGGGGTCCTGACGGACGGGACGTTCCTGTCGGAGGATCTCGGGATCAAGCTGGAGAACGTGGAGTTCGGCGAGTTGGGACAGGCCGAGAAGGTGGTCATAGACAAGGACAACACGACGATCGTGCAGGGCGCTGGCAGCAAGGAGGCCATCAGCGGCCGCATCTCCCAGATTCGGAACGAGATCGAGACGACCGACAGCGACTACGATCGGGAGAAGCTGCAGGAGCGCCTGGCGAAGCTGGCCGGCGGCGTGGCCGTCATCAAGGTCGGCGCGGCCACGGAGACGGAGCTCAAGGAGAAGAAGCACCGGTTCGAGGATGCTCTCTCCTCGGCTCGCTCGGCCATCGAGGAGGGGATCCTGCCCGGTGGCGGGGTGGCCCTGCTGCGGGCGACGAAGTCGCTCGACGAGCTGAAGGCGGCGGACGACGACGAGGCCGTGGGTGTGAACATCGTGCGCCGCGCGCTCGAGGAGCCCCTGCGGCAGATCGCGAACAACGCCGGCTGGGAGGGCTCGGTCGTGGTGCAGAAGGTGAACTCGAGCCGATCGCAGAACTTCGGGTTGGATGCACTGAACGAGGAGTACTGCGACATGCTCAAGGCCGGCTGGACTGACCCGGCCAAGGTGGTGCGGTGCGCGCTGGAGAACGCCGGGAGCATCGGCGGGCTCCTGCTGACCACCGAGGCGCTCGTTGCCGAAATCCCCGAGGACGAGCCGCCGCCCGCAGCGCCGCCGCCAGAGTATTAGACGGCACGCGAAGGGCAGAGGCGTAGAGCGGTAAGGAACGGCCCCCCGCCAAGCGGCGGGGGGCTGTTTGCTTACGCGGCCGTCGGGACCCGGTCCGGTATCTCGGCGTGCCTCCCCCCCACTGCTACTGCATCAGCACGACGGCGCGGAGCACGTCGTCGGGCGGCTCGGCGGCGGTCTCTATGGCCGCCGGCGCCTCATCGAGGGAGAAGGTCTGCACCGGGTAGCACGAGAGGTCCACATCCCTGCGGGCCAGCATGGAGGCGCAGGTCTGGAGCGTGTCCCGGGAGCGGCGGGAGAAGGTGATGGTG
>JASFTE010000640.1:0-3543 GCA_050114035.1 Armatimonadota bacterium
CGATGAGTACCGCGAGAAGATCGCGAAGTGCGGCATGCCGTCGGAGGCCGCCGAGAAGGCCCTGCGGGAGGTCGAGCGGTTCGAGAAGATGCCGCCTGTGGCCCCCGAGGGCACGGTCATTCGCACCTATCTGGACTGGCTCGTGTCGCTCCCATGGCGCAAGCGCAGCAAGGACAAGCTCGACATCAAAGAGGCCGAGCGCATCCTGGCCGAGGACCACTACGGCCTGAAACACGCCAAGGAGCGCGTGGTGGAGTTCCTCGCCGTGCGCAAGCTCGTCCGCCGAGTCAAAGGCCCCATCCTGTGCTTCATCGGGCCCCCGGGCGTGGGCAAGACCTCCATCGGACGCTCCATCGCTCGCTCCCTCGGCCGCAAGTTCGTCCGCATCTCGCTCGGCGGCGTCCGGGACGAGGCCGAGATCCGCGGACACCGCCGCACCTACATCGGCTCCATGCCCGGACGGATCATGCAGACGCTCCGAACGGTGGGCACGCGCAACCCGGTGTTCATGCTCGACGAGATCGACAAGATCGGTATCGACTTCCGGGGGGACCCTGCAGCGGCTCTGCTCGAGGTGCTCGATCCGGAGCAGAACCACTCCTTCAGCGACCACTACCTGGAAGTACCCTTCGATCTGTCCCAGGTCATGTTCATCGCCACCGGCAATCTGCTCGACCCGGTGCCCCCGGCCCTCACCGACCGCATGGAAGTCATCCGCTTCCCCGGCTATGTGGAAGAGGAGAAGCTGCAGATCGCCAGGCACTTCCTCGTACCCAAGCAGCTCAAGGAGAATGGCCTCACCAAGAAACACGTACACTTCACTGCCGGTGCGCTGCAGGAGATGTGCCGCTACTACACGCGCGAATCAGGCGTGCGCAACCTCGAGCGGGAGCTCGCCAGCGTTTGTCGCAAGGTGGCCAAGAAGGTTGCGCAGGGCGGCAAGGGCAGAACGCGCATCACGCCACAGCGCATCGAGTCCTTCCTCGGGCCACGGCGCTTCCGGTACGGCGCGGTTCGTGACGAAGACGAGGTCGGCGTCGCCACGGGCCTGACGTACACCGAGATGGGCGGCGATGTGCTCGCCGTCGAGGTGTCGCTCGTGGACGGCAGCGGCGAGCTGGCGCTGACGGGCCGGCTCGGCGACGTCATGAAGGAGTCCGCGCAGGCCGCCGTCTCGTACGCCCGGGCGCGGGCGCAGCAGTTCAAGGTGGACCCGAAGCTGTTCGAGAAGACCGATATCCACATCCACGTCCCCGAGGGGGCCATCCCCAAGGAGGGGCCATCGGCAGGCATTGCCATCGCCGTCGCCCTGGTCTCCGCCCTCTCCAAGCGGCCAGTGCGCCGGGATGTGGCCATGACCGGCGAGATCACGCTCCGCGGCAAGGTCCTCCCCGTCGGCGGCGTGCGCGAGAAAGTGCTGGCCGCCTACCGGGGCCACATCGGCACCGTTGTACTGCCCAGGGACAACGAGAAGGACCTGAAGGAGCTCGACGAGATACCAGCCGACGTGCGCGAGACGATGGAGTTCCGCTTCGTCGAGGGCATGGACGGGGTGCTCGATATCGTCCTCGTGCCCGACGGGCGTTGAGCCCCGAGGCAAGAACGCCCGACGGGAGTCATCCTTAAGGATAACAGACGCAACAGGCACTGAGGGGGAGGAGTAGCTCCACCGTGTCGTACAGAGAGCCGGGAAGTCGGCGCTGAGATCCCGGACGCGCACGAGAGCGAACGTCGCCCCTGAGCCGCCTGGCCGAGCATGCGCTGCGCGCTCTTCCGCATCCGTAGGCCAGGCCGACCGGCGGACCGTTACCTCCGCGCTGAGTGTCCGCTTCAGGCGTGCCGCGCGACCGGGCGTCCGGCAGGCAAGGCCCGCCCGAAGAGGGAAGTAAGGGTGGTACCGCGGAAGAACAGACCCTTCCGTCCTTTACCGAGGCGGAAGGGTCTTCTGGTACTATGCCACCGGGAGGACCGGAGCAATGCCCCGCGCTGAGATGGCGACGGCGTACGTGCCACAAGAGGTCGAAGACAAGCAATACGCCTTGTGGGTCGAGCAGGGCGCCTTTGACGCCGAGGTGCGGCCGGAGCGTGAGCCTTTCTGCATCCTCATTCCACCGCCCAACGTGACCAGCGAGCTGCACCTGGGTCATGCTTTGGACCTGACGGTCCAGGACGTGCTGACTCGCTGGCAGCGCATGCGTGGCCGCGAGACCCTGTGGATGCCGGGCACTGACCACGCGGGCATCGCGACCCAGAACGTGGTGGAGCGTCACCTGGCCGAGGAGGGCCTCTCGCGCCACCAGCTGGGCCGCGAGAAGTTCGTGGAGCGCGTATGGGAGACCGCCAACCGGCACCACGACGTCATCACTGGCCAACTACGGCAGCTCGGCGTGAGCTGCGACTGGCGGCGTGAGCGCTTCACGTTCGACGAGCAGTGCTCGCGCGCCGTGCGCGAAGCCTTCGTCACCATGTACGACGCCGGCCTCATCTACCGCGGCGCGCGCATGGTGGACTGGTGCCCGCGCTGCCACACCGGCATCTCGGATATCGAAGTGGAGCACGTGCACTCGTCCGGGCATCTGTGGTACATTCGCTATCCCACCGCGGACGGGGACAACGGCGTCGTCGTCGCCACTACGCGCCCCGAGACCATGCTCGGGGACACGGCCGTGGCCGTCCACCCGAACGACGAGCGCTACACGGCGCTCGTGGGGCGGAAGGTGCGGCTCCCGCTCTTGGACCGCATCATCCCTGTCATCACGGACTCGCAGGTGGACCCCGAGTTCGGCACCGGGGCGGTGAAGATCACACCGGCTCACGACCCGAACGACTTCGAGATAGGCCGTCGGCACAACCTTGAGCAAGTCGCCGTCATCGGCCTCGACGGCCTGATGACCGAAGTGGCCGGCCGCTTCGCCTGCATGAGCCGCGAGGACTGCCGCGAGAAGGTGCTCGAGGCGCTGCGCGAGCAGGGTCTCTTGGTCAAGACCGAAGCCCACATGCACGCCGTCGGCACGTGCTCGCGCTGTCACACGGCCATCGAGCCGCTCGTGTCTGAGCAGTGGTTCGTGAAGAGCTCCGAGCTGGCCAAGGCGGGCATCGAGGCCGTGCACAGCGGGCGCATCCGGTTCGTGCCGGACCGCTGGACCAAGGTGTACCTGGACTGGATGGCGGGGATACGCGACTGGTGTATCTCCCGCCAGCTCTGGTGGGGCCACCGGATACCTGTCTTCTACTGTGAGCGCTGTGACCATGAATTCGCAGCCCGGGACGCCCCGGGGGAGTGCCCCGAGTGCCGCGCCCCCGAGTTGAAGCAGGACCCCGACGTGCTCGATACGTGGTTCAGCTCAGGTCTGTGGCCCGTCTCCACGATGGGTTGGCCCGAGGAAACGCCCGAGTTGGACTACTTCCATCCGAGCACCGTACTCGTCACCGCGTACGATATCATCACCTTCTGGGTCTCGCGCATGATTATGATGGACCTGTACCTGACCGGGCAGGTCCCCTTCACCGAGGTGTTCATCCACGGTCTGGTGCGCGACGCCC
>JASFTE010000641.1:0-3539 GCA_050114035.1 Armatimonadota bacterium
CGCACAGGACGGTATGAGTTACGTCCGGGTGGCGGTACCCCTCCACGCGCGCATCAAGGTCGTCGTCGGCGGTGAGGTGTGCGTGCACGTTGATGGCCATCGTGTATTGCCTCTGGTGCGGATGTCCGGCAGGGCCTTTCCATCCCGTGCCCCGTTTCCCTTCTGCCAGGCCTCCTCGCAGGAACGCGGGGCTCGCGAGGTGAACCGTGCCCCGCACTCCAGAGCCGTCGTCCGGGGGCCCCATGACCGGCATCGTCTGCCACGACGACTACCTCAAGCACACGATGCCGCCCTGGCATCCCGAGCAGCCCGAGCGACTTGCGGCCGTCGTCCGGCACCTGCGGGAAGTGGGGCTCTATGACCGGCTCGCCGCCATTGAGCCGGCGCGGGCCGAGACGGAGTGGATCGCGGAGGTCCACGCGCGCGAGTACATCGGGATGGTCGAGCAGACATCCGGGCGGGGCGGCCTGCTCGACCTCGGCGATACGCCCGCGTGCCCGGACTCCTTCGATGTGGCCCGCCTGGCCGTCGGTGGAGTGCTCGCCGCGGCCGACGCCGTCGTGGGGGGCGAGGTGCGCAATGCCCTCTGCCTGGTCCGTCCGCCGGGGCATCACGCGCGGCCCGCGCACGCGATGGGCTTCTGCATCTTCAACAACATCGCCGTCGCCGCCCGATACCTCCAGAGGCGGCACAACGTCGAGCGCATCCTCATCGCGGACTGGGACGTCCATCACGGCAACGGCACGCAGGAGGCCTTCTACGATGACCCGTCGGTGCTCTACTTCAGTGTGCACCGGTACGGGATGTTCTTCCCCGGCAGCGGCCGGGCCGACGAGCGCGGCGCTGAGGCGGGGGAGGGGTACACCATCAACGTCCCCCTGCCCGCGGGTTCCGGCAGCGCGGAGTTCATCGCTGCACTTCAGGAGCACCTCATCCCCGCCGCCGAGGAGTTCCGCCCGGACTTCCTCCTCGTCTCAGCGGGCTTCGACGCGCACGAGAGCGATCCACTGGGCGGCATGACACTCACGACCGAAGACTACGGCGCGATTGCCGGCATCGTCACGGGAATCGCGGAGGAGCACTGCGCCGGCCGCATGGTGGCCACCCTCGAAGGCGGCTACAACCTCGACGCCCTCGCGGCCTCCGTGGGTGAGACCCTCCGCGCTTTCCTTCGGCCTGCCGTCAACTGATCACTGGCCACTGACCACTGCCTTCAAGCATGGCACAGGCGTCTGGGCACCACGCTGTCGGTCAGCGCCAGACGATCGAGCAGCAGCGCCTGCAGTTCGTGCCTCAGGGCTTGCCTGTCCGGGTCGTCCCACAGGTTGAAGAGTTGCTCCGGGTCTTCGCGCAGGTCGAACAGCTCGCCATACGGCTGCCCGGCGTAGACGGTGAGGTGGTAGTTGGGCGTGACGAGCGTCCGCAGCCGCAGGCCCAGGTAGTCCTCGTCGTTCTCCGCGATCACCGCGTCCCGCACAATCTCGGCCTCTCCCGTCAGGACTGGCGCGAGAGACTCCCCCGGCCATGGCGGAAGCTGCTCGGGGGCCTCCGGAGTGGGCGGCGCGACACCCTCGGGGATGGGCAGGCCGGCCAGATCCAGCACGGTCGGCGCGAAGTCAAGGTGGCTGCCGAGCGCTTCGGTCGCCCGGCCCTCCTCGAAATGCCCCGGCCAGCTCCACACCGACGGCACCCGCAGCGTCCCGTCCAGGTGCGTCGGGGGCATGTTCATCATCCAGTGGTCGCCGAGCATGTTCCCGTGGTCGGCCATGAAGACGACCACCGTGTCCTCCTGCAGACCAAGCTTGTCCAGCGCCGACAGCACTCGCCCCATCGCGTGGTCGATCTGGCTGATCATGCCGTACACCATCGCCCGCACCCGGCGGAGCAGGTGGTCCGGGATGTTCGTGGATGCCATCCGGCCCGCCGTCGGCACGCCCTCGTCGAAGAGCCGCTGGTAGTGTGGCGGGAGATCGGCGAGCTCGCCCTCCCGGCGAGTCGGTAGCGGCACATCGTCGGGGCTGTACATGTTGGCCCAGGGGGCCCCGCAGGTGTATGCGGGATGCGGATCGGGGAATGAGCACCACAGAAAGAACGGCTCCCCGTCCTCCGCCTGGCGCCCCAGGAAATCGATGGCCCGATCCGCCATCCAGCTCACGTAATGCAGGTCGGCCGGCAGTGCGCTGCGCCACACTCGCTCGGGGCCCGTCCCCACGGGATCGCTCGCCTCCGGCGACATCAGCCGGTCCGCGTCCGGCTCCTGCTGCAGCAGCCACTTCCTGTAGTCGCCGTGCGCCCCCGGCCCGTGCCCGCCGATGAAGTCCAGGCTCTGCAGGCCGTAGTAGGGCGTCGGGACGGCCTCGATCCGCCCGTCCTGCCACATCTTTCGGCTCTCGGGCCACCGCTCCGGGGAGAGCGACGCGGGATCGACGTCGCGCATCGTGCCGAAGGGCGTCAGGTGGATCTTCCCGATGCCGTGCGTCCGGTAGCCGGAGTGGGCGAGGGTCTGGGTGATGGTAGGGACCGTCGGGTCGAGCGGGATTCCATTGCACCGCGTCCCGTGACCGCGGGGGGTGAGACCGGTGAAGAACGTGGACCGCGTGGGCATGCACAGCGGGTGGATCGTGTAGTGCCGATCCAGCCGCACGCCGCGCTCCGCCAGGGCGTCAATGCTCGGCGTCTCCAGCACCGGATGCCCGGCACAGCCCATCAGGTCCCAGCGGTTCTGGTCGGTGACGAAGATGAGGAAGCTCGGCGGCCGCTCTTGCGTCCGGGCATCGGCAGCGCCATCCGGCGAAGTGGACATCACAGCACCTCGCTAGTCCTCGCGCCCGCCTGGATAGAAGCGGTAGTTCGTCAAATCGACCTCATCGCCCGCCTTCGCCCACTCGGCCCCTATCTCACTGGGCAGCTTCCACTCCTCGTAGCACTGCTCCAGCACCTCGCCAAGCCCCGTCACCCACGTCAGCCGATCGTCCGGCGGGCCCTCGGTGTTGATGACGGCCCGGGGGAACTCGACGATCTCCGGCATGGACTCCTGGATGCCATTCATGCACAGGGTCTGCGAGCTGGCCGCCTCCGGCGGGCACGCGATGGGTCTGGCCGACCCGGGATCGGCGGTCGCCTCCATCGCATCCCACAGCTTCCGGTCGTAATCGCTCTGGGGCGAGCCGTAGTTTCTCGTCGTTCCGTCCTGGAGCCGCGCCACGATGTCAGCGTTGGAGGCCTCGAGCGTGACCGTCGCCCTCTCGAACTCGTAGCAGAACACCGGCCATACCGTCTCCCTCACGGCATGCGCGGCGAGGTACAGAATCTCGACGGCGTCCTCCGTGAACGCCCGCGCCGCGCCCGTGTCGTAGTTCTCGATGTCGTTGGCCCGGTACAGCTCCCCCACGACGCTCCGGGGCCGAGCGCTCGTCTCGCGGGTGTCGCCCAGCACGTAGAAGCAGTTGTGCAGGTAGTGCGCCGTCGCGTTGTTGATGGGGCTGTCCAATATCCACTTGCCCGCGGGATCCCGCTGCACGGCCGCCCACGTGTTGCGC
>JASFTE010000642.1:0-3534 GCA_050114035.1 Armatimonadota bacterium
GCGCGCGTCGCTCTTGTGGAAGATGACAGTGCGCTGCATCTCATCCACGTTGGGGCACGAGTGGGGGTCGTAGACGGCATCGCGCCAGAAGTGGGGCACCGCGTCGGTGAGGGGGTAGAGGCGTTTGCGCTGGATGAGCTCGGTCCGGAGGACGTTGCTCGAGGGCGCCATGCCGCCGCCGACGCTGAGGCCCTCGGCGCGAAAGGCCTCGAGCAGCTCGTCGCGAGTGGGCGACTCGCCGACGCAGCGGGCCAGCAAGGACCACCAGGCGGGCTCGGCGCCATTTAGCACACTCGGCAGGACGAGATGGGGCAGATCGCCGAGGCCGTCGTAGTAGCGCGCGACGATGGCCCTGTGCCGGGCGATGCGGGCCGGGAGCTTGTCGAGCCGGGCCAGTCCGACCGCGCCGATGAGGCAGTTGGGGCGGTAGTTCAGGCCCAGGAAGGGAGCGGCACACGGTGCGCGCCAGATTCGCGTCTACCTGTGGCGTCCGCCTGGATCGAAGTAGCGGCTCCAGAGACATGACCACTCGTCGCGCGGCCTTGGCGCAGTGTGGACCCGTACCCGGTGTGTGCCGGCGGCGGCCTGCTTCTCCCATTCGTCCACACCGGCGATGGGGTCGGCGATCCTGGCGTCGGTGGTCGGCAGGGCCAGGTGCTCGCCCCACAGGTTCAGGCGCAGATCGCGGGCGAACCGGCAGACCCCGTTCACCACGTCGGCGTCCACCACGGCGACCGCGATTTCGCTGTCGTGGGTCATGCTGCGGCGGTTGATGTTCTGGCTGCCGATCACCGCGTAGATATCGTCCACGATCATGAGCTTGGCGTGCACATATATGCACTTTGCGGTCGCGGGTTGGACCAGGTGATAGACGTGGACCTTCTGCGGATGGTGCCTCCGCAGCACCTTGATGAACCTGCTCTGGTGCCAGCTGAAAGTGTGTAAGGGATCCCCGACGTGATGGGGCACGACGATGACCAGCTTCTCGATGCGCTCCAGGGCTGCAGCCAGCTCGCGGGCGATCTCGCGGAACGTGAGGTACTGGTCTTCTATGTAGATATATGTCTCCGCACGCGCAATCGCTTTGCGATAGGCTGCCAGGCACGTGAACTCGCCCTGCGGAGCGAAGCTGCGGTACCGGCCGCCCTTGCGGGCATAGGTCCGCAGCACCTGGACGTGCTGCCTGTCCACATTGGTGAGCACCGGGGGCAGTGGAGCAGCTATCGGAGGGCGGTGCGGCGGCGCTTTGTCCGGGTGTCTGCTGGCATTCCATCGCTGGCGGAAGCTGCGCTCGATGTCCAGTACGGCGGGCCCCCGAAGGCGCACACCGACATCGTGCCAGCCGTGCCAGTGACCACGCAGGCGCCGCGGATCGCTGTCGTGCTGGCGCGTGTCCCACCGACCCTTTGCCAGATCAATGCCGCCGCAGTAGGCCACGGCCTCGCCGTCGTGCTGCACAATGGCGCTCTTCTGATGGTGCGAGCCGTGCTCCGGGACGCGTCCGTCGAGCGCCGCGTGGCCATGGTTCTGGTTGATGAGTCTCACTGTCCGGCGGTTCTGGCCCTGTTCGGGCCGGAAGAGCCACGGGTTCGATGGCGGGCGCCAGAGGAGCGTCCGTGAGACAACGCCGTCACTGAGCGCCCGTAGCCACAGGCTGGCAACGTTATTGGGGCTCTGCCTGCTGGTCTGCTTGCTGCTCTCTCCCGCCGCCGGCACGAGATCCATCCACTGATCCATGCGCCACCCGGTGATGTGGATGAAGTCGCCTTCTCTCGTTGCCGCCACGTCATCGCGAAGGGCGCGCATCATCTCTTCCCCGTCCACGAGCGGCTGCACCAGATTGCCGGATGTGAAAACAGACAGGCCTCTGGCGGAGTCCGTGACGCCGCCACGGGCCGCCTGTATGTCGGCCTCGGTGAGGAACCAGCGAGTGGGGTCGGTACGAGGAGCGGCTCCTGGTGCTTGATCGCAGCACACCAAGAGAGCCAGGCTCAACAGGATGCAGGTGATGCCGGCCGACGGCCGTCCCTGTAGTCTGTGCATTCGCGCTTCCCCCGTGTTTCCCGCTCGGAGCGGACGACGCCTGATGGGTGGTGTTCTCGTTGAGGGTGCCGAGCACCTCGGCCGCCCAAGCGGCCTGCGCACGGCGGGCGAGAGCTGCAACAACCTATGCGCCGGTCGCATCGGCCCTGACAAGGACGCGCCGTATCAGCCCCGGGTGCGCGTCATCCGTTCCCGACATCCCTGGGCGGCAACAGGGTCTGGAGCGGCTCCGTGTGGTCCAGGGCCGTGTCCGGGGAAGCTGTTGCCCCCTCCGCCGCCAGCCAGTTGGCCCACTTGCGTCGGCCCGCCCGCTGCATCTTCTGGAAGACCTTGTTGAACCTATGAGCGACCAAGGCCGCGTAGGCGTTGCGGGTGTTTCGCCAGGTGCGCAGCATCTTGGCCGCCGGTCGTCCCCGCTTGAAGAGGATATCGTGGGCGCGGAGCTGGGCCTCTTTGAGCTCCGAGGGAGTCATCTTGGCCGGCTCGAAGACAGCCTCAGTGAAGTCGTAGCGGTACCAGTCCTCGGGGAAATCCGCATGGATCAGCCGATCCTCCTCGTTCATACGTTTCCAGACGCCGGTGCCGGGCAGCGGGGTGAGAATGGTGGTGAAGCCGACGTCCACGCCGGCGTCCAACATGAAGTTGGCCGCCCGCTCGCCCATGTCCGGCCCGTCCCAATCGTAGCCCACGATGATAGAGCCGAAGATGGCCATGCCGTGCTCGTGGATGATGTCAATGGCGTGGCGGTAGCCGTCCTGCACGGCCTTGATCTGGTGCGGCTTGTTCATCTGCCGGAGGCCCTCCTCGTCGATGGCCTCAAAGCCAATGAAGAGAGTGTTGCAGCCCGCGCGTGCGGCTGCGGCCAGTGCTTCCGGGTGCTCGGTGATGTTTATGGAAGCCGACGTGCCCCAGTGCTTCTTGATGCCGCGCTCCACCATGCCGTCGAAGAGCTGAATGGCTCGCCGCCGGGCGGCTGGGCTGTAGCCGAAGGTATTGTCGTCCACCAACATCATGTGCCTGGTGGGGAACGTCTCGATCTCGTCCAGCACCTCGTCCACGGGCCGCATGCGGAAGGTGCGGCCATGGAAGGCGGTGACGCTGCAGAAATCGCAGGCGAAGGGACAACCTCGGGCCGTCTGTACGTTGTAGAGCCAGTACTTGTCCGAGAGCAGGTCGCGCCGGGGATGTCGCAGGCCGGCGAGCTCGGGCCAGCCGCCCCGGTAGCGGCGCTGCAATTGACCTTGCTCGAAATCGCGGCACACCTGCTCCCAGATGGCCTCAGCCTCGCCGATGACCACGGTGTCCACGTACTGTTCGGCCTCGTCCGGTATCATGGAGGCGTGGATGCCGCCCATGGCCACCTTGACGCCTTGCTCGCGGTACACGCGGGCCACCTCATAGGCCCGTGGGGCGTTGACTGAGAAGGCCGTCACGCCCACCAGGTCGGCGTCGGGGAGCCGGAGCGGCTCGATGTTCTCGTCCACTATCTCG
>JASFTE010000643.1:0-3520 GCA_050114035.1 Armatimonadota bacterium
GCTGCTGAAGTCCGTCTCCCTGGTGTCCCACAGGCAGAAGCTGTCGTGGTGCCGCGTGGTGATGTTGACATACTTCATGCCGCAGTCCTCGGCGAACGCCGCGATGTAGTCGGCGTCGAACTTCTCGGCCGTGAACTGCTCCTTGAGCTTCGCGTACTCGTCCACGCGGATCTGCTCGCGGAGCTGCACCCACTCGTGCCGGCCCAGGAGCGAGTACAGACCGTAGTGGAGGAAGAGGCCGTACTTGGCCTCCCGGAACCACTCGGTCGCCGCGGCGCGGGGATCGCCGGCGTACTGGTCTTCGTAGCCTTTGAGGTAGCTGGGGATGTCGGTCACGATGTGTGCCTCCAGTTTGCGCTGTGTGCGATCAGCCTCTCCAGAAAGCAAACACCTCAACACCCCAGACCACCCCGATTATACTCCACATTCCGCCGACGACGAACTCCCCGATGATCAGCCCCATGAACAGCGGCAGGAGGCGCATGTACATCTTGTAGCCGCCGTAGCGCATGATGATGACCTTCGCGAGCCACGCGATGAACAGGCTCGAGTACGACCAGCGCATGGACCACTCGCCCGAGATGGCGTACCCCAGCGGGTGCAGCGGCAGCCAGACGAAGCGCGACCGCAATGCCATGAGCCCCAGGGCCGTGATGAGCCCGACGATGATGGCGCCGCTGACGTTGTAGTCCGGCTGCTGGCCCACCTCGAGCCACGTCTGCAGCCGACCGAAGGCCTCCCGCCCGTAGCCGTACGTGCCCCAGCCGGTCATCTTCCCCCGCACGCCGAGGTTGTGCGCGATGTGCAGGTAGGCCCAGAAGTGGCTGAGGGTGCCGACGAGGATGGCGACCATGACTGCCGCGGCCATGCGCCGCTGGGACATTCCCGTCCGCTCGCAGAGCTTGAAGCCCTCGAGCTGGTGCGGCATCGGGTGGCTGCGGTACGCCCGGTTGAACCAGCGGTAGAAGGTGAATGCCGTCAGCGCCCGGGGGCTGAATGCGCCCGTGCCGAACACCGCCGGCAGCATCGCGTCCGGGCCCACGTGGTGCAGGTCGTGCGTCGGCGGTCCGAGCTGGGCGCGCATGCGAGTGATGGCCACGGCGACGATATAGTACAGCACGAAGAAGGCGATCCCGGCCCAGACGGGGACGCCGATGGAGCGGGAGAAGATGACCAGTGCCGCTACCCCGCCGAGGCCCAGATAGACCGCCGCCCGCGGGCCGAGCGCTTCCTGGTCGAACTCCCGGGCCTTCGCGCTGCTGAACGCCAGCCGCAGCACGCGGCCGAAGTACGCCCGGGCGGCGAAGACGGCGAACACACAGATGGCGATGTAGGCGCCGAGCGCCTGCTCCTTGGCGTACGGCCAGTAGCCGCGCCCGACGGGCAGGCCGAGGGCGGTGGCGACGATGTTCTCGGCCTTCCAGATGAGGAAGAAGAACCAGCAACTGAAGAGCAGGTCCACGGGGAGCAGATACCCGAGTCCGACGACGAACGGGAACATGGTCAGGGGCGTGGCCCCGATGCCGCTCCAGGGCTTGGCGGTGATGTGGGTTCGGAGGTTGAAGCGCTGCGCGTTCCAGGCAGGCACGGCCGGGAAGAACATGCGCAGGCCGTTGAGCAGATCGTAGAGCCCGGCGAGCGCGAAGCCGACCCACATCATCTTGTCGCGGAACAGGGCGGCGCCCGGGTCGGTCAGGTCGTAGGGGAGCAGCACGATGGGGTACGTGAGCCGCTCCTGCTCCATCCAGCGCTTGCGCAGCACCGCGCTGATGCACACCATCACCCCGAGCAGCACCATGATGAAGGCCGTCCAGATCAGCGTGGGCCACAGCCACGTCACGATGCGCTCCGGGGTGTACATCGTGGCGCCGCCCTCGAAGTACGGCTTCAGCACTCCGAGATCGGTGACCGCCAGGAAGTCCGGCATATGCTTGTGGAACAGCTCCTCCCACCCGTTCTCGGGCGTGGCGTACCAGTAGCCGTAGGGCATGAGGCAGATGAGCGGCTTGAGCATGTCGATGGAGCAGAGCGCTGTGACCATGCAGAGCATGGTGTAGATGACGAGCAGCTCGGTGCGCGCCAGGGCCGCCCGCGGCCAGAGGCGGCGTATGGCGTGGTTCGCCAGGGTCAGGACGAGGAGGGTGAGGATGACGTTGAAGAAGAGCGAGACCGTGCTGGCAAACCCCCGCCCGCGCACGATCTCCATGTGGATGAGCCAGTAGCAATGAAACGGCGCCAGCGCGACGCCGATGAGGATGGAGCGCCAGGTGACGCCTTCCCTGATGCGCTGCACTGCCGTCCGATCAGCGACCGGGTTCTGCGTCGCTGCTTCAGGGCTCATTACCGGCGTTGGGCGTTCGCCGCTGGGCGCGGGGGCTCCTCTGCAGCCATCTGCGCCCTACTGCTTCGCGACGGCGAGCAAATGATCCGACGTCCGATCCTCATACGCCGACCCGTCGAAGCCGCCGTGGAAGTTGGTCTCCGAGAACCCGGCGGTGCGGAGTTGCTGTTCGAGCTCGGGGCGGAAGGTGGGGCGGTGCCGGGTGGTCTCCACGTGGTGCCGCCACTTGCCATGCTCTTTGACGAGCGTGACCATGCTGAAGCCGACCAGCTCGGCGCCGAAGTCGAGGACGCGGAGGAAGATGAGCTCGCGGCCCTCGCGCGCGCCGGAGGACGGCGGCATGAACCGCTCGTTGTCGGCGATCATCTGGGCGTAGTTCAGCGTCTGCAGCACGAGCACACCGCCGGGAGATAGCGAAGCGTGGAAGTCGTCGAGGGCCTGCTGAGCGGCCGACTCCGTGAGCAGGTGCGGGTAGGAGTTGCCGAGGCACGTGATGGCGTCGAAGCTGCGGCCGATCCTCGCCCCGATCTCGCCGAAGCCGACGGGCAGGAACTCGATCCCCAGGTCCCCGAAGCTCGACTCGCACGCGGCCATCATCTCCCGGCTCGGGTCGCAGCCCACCACGTCGAGGCCCCACTCCCGGAACAGCGCCGCGTGCTGCCCGGTGCCGCAGGCCATGTCGAGCACCGTGTTGACCTCGTACTCGCCGAAGAGCCGCTGGTAGAACGGCCCCTCCCGCCCGAGGCGCGCCTCCCAGTCTATGAGCAGATCGTAGTTCGCCCCGAGCGCATCGTAGAAGTCCGTGTCGCCGGCCATGGTGGTCGTCTCCCTCGTCGGCAAGGAGGTCGTGGCAGGGATGGATGGCTGTGCGGCCAATGTTACCGCAAACCCGGTGTTCTGAGAAGTCGCTCGGGAACAAGGCGCCGCAGACGGAGTGAGTGTTGATGCTTCGCTACGTAATGCCGTGCATCGCCCTGGTGGCCGTCGCTCCCCCGACGCCTGCAGCGGACACACCGCCTGACCTGCCCCCCACCGACGAGGTCGAGGCCGGCCTCTTCAGGGCCATCTCGGCCTTCCACGTACTCGGACGAGAACCTCAGGCCCGGCTATGGATGGAAGAACAGGTCCGGCGACGCCGCCATCGCCCTCTGGGACACGATCCGCAAGCGGGGCCGCAAA
>JASFTE010000644.1:0-3519 GCA_050114035.1 Armatimonadota bacterium
CGAAGACCATCGCTCGGTTCTGCCGCCGGCGCTCGTTGCGATGCACGAGCGTGGAGAGCGACACCTTCGCCAGAGCCAGCGCCAGCGGATGCGCCCGCCACTTCAGCCCGAGCACCTGCGCGTCGAGGCCCTGATGCTCCGGGAGGGTCAGCTCCTCCACGACGCCCTTACGGTGCAGGTGGCAGAAGACGAGCTGCCGCTCGTACAGCTCGCGATCGTTGGTGCACACGATCCCCCCCTCCCCGCCCGAGACGGGCTTGCCGCCGGGGTCGTTTCCCTGCAGGCTGAAGCACGCCACGTGCCCGACGTTGCCGATCTTCTTCCCGTCCCATTCCGACCCGTGGGCGTGGGCCGCATCCTCGACGACGGTGATGTTGTGCTTCTCCGCGAGACCCAGCAGCGCGTCCATGTCACACGGCCGTCCGCACATGTGGATTGGGATGATGGCCCGCGTGCGCTCCGTGATCCGCTTCGCCACATCCGCCGGATCCATGAGCAGCGTCTTCGGGTCGATCTCGCAGAACACCGGGACGGCGCCCAGGTGCAGCGCGCCGCAGTACGAGCCCAGGTACCCAGCCGTCGGCGTGATCACCTCGTCCCCGGGCCCTACGCCCGCCGCCCACAACGCGCTGTGCAGCGCCGTCGAGCCGTGGTCGATGCTGAGGCAGTACTCGCAGCCGATGAACTCGCGGAACTCCTCCTCGAACTCCAGCGGCAGCCCCGCGCCCGCCCCCGTCACGGCGCCCTCGTCTATCAGTTCGCAGACCAGCTCCTTCTCCCGCTCAACGGGTCGCTGCCACTGCTCGGCGCTGCTGATGGTGACCACCGGGCTGCCGCCGAGGATCGCGAGCTGTGACGTACTTGGCATCGGGACCGCCCTCTCCCGTATCTGCGTCGGTTCGCGCCACCCGTATGCAACAGGGAGCCCACAGAGGGGCTCCCTTGGTGCTATGTCTCGACCGTCGGGGCGACGCTCTGCTGTCGCCCATTCTTCCACCGGCTCTCACCAATACCTCTACCGGCCCGCCTACGGCGTCAGCGGCTGCGGCGGCACAGGCGGCTCGGGCCACGGCTGCAGCCGGAAGTCCACCGTGATGGTGTCATGCAGCGGTACCCGGATCTGGCGCCTCTGCGGCACGTAGCCCTCCGCAAACACCACGATGAGCGCTGGCCCGGCCGGGACGTTGAGGCTGTAGTGGCCGTTCCAGTCCGTCAACGTCGAGAACCGGCGCCGTATCGGCGGCGGGAAGATGTCGGGCATGACGCCAATGGCGTTCGCCACGTCCTCCAGATCCGCCGCGAGGATGATCGGCTCCCACGGCACGTCGGGTATGATGGTCACCCGCGCGCCCTCCAACGGGATGAGCGACCCGTTCCGAACGCCCCACACGGTCCCCTCGACCGTCCCAACGCCCTCGGGCACCGGCCACAGCACGAAGTCGGCAACCGACGTGGTCCATGGCCCTACCAGCACGTACTTGGCCCGGGCCTGGTAGCCGGGGAGCGATACGGTGACGATGTATCCCCCCGGCGGCACAGCACGCATGTCGTACACACCGTCTCGGTCCGTGTAGGCAATGATGACCGGCCCCGCGGTGGACATCGGGCGCACGTCGTTCGTGGGCCAAATGCCGGCCGGGGTTGCGACGACCTTGACTCTCGGAGCGGGCACGACTGTGCCGTTGTCCAGGCGCTTGACCACCGTGCCCGTGATGCGACCGCCGGGCCTGGGGAGTAGATCCCCGGCGTTGGAGTCCTCACCCTCGACCACGTTAACGCCCGCGTAGATGCCCTGCATCCCATCGGGCGCGATGAGACAGATCAAGTGCTCGCCCGGAGCAACCCCCGACACACGGAACGCGCCGCTTGAGTCCGGCCGCCGCGACAGCTCCTGCCCGTCGAGTTGGATCGTGAAGTTCTCCGGCTGGCCGCCGGCGGCCAGCGTCCCCACGATGTCGCCGCCCGCAAGCTCCAGGTCCGGGCCCGACGACGACCCGCCACATCCGGCGAGCAGTACCCCGGACGCGGCCACGGCACAACACCACATGAGAGCCCGATGCATGACTGCTCCCTCCTGGACAATGTCAGCAGCAGCTTCGTCCCTGGCAGCGCTCGTCCCTTCTGACGCCGCGCTCGCCTACGATGTTCCCCGGATGCCGCGGCGCAGGAGGCAGAGCGTGGCGAGGGGAAGCAGGTCGTCGTGGACAAGCCCATCTGCATCTGCATCGTCAACTACAATCAGGGCAAGTGGCTCCCGAGAGCCATCGCCTCGGCGCTGGCGAGCACTGTCGCCGACTCCCTCGAGATAATCGTCGTGGACGCCGCCTCTACTGACGACGGCGTCTCGGCGGCGCGCGAGCAGTTCCCTCACGTCCGCTGCGTCGAGATGGAACACAACCGTGGCTACGCAACTGCGCTCAATCGCGGACTCGGCGAGACCAGCGCCCCCCTCGTCGTCTGCGGCAACGCCGACATCGAGTTCGCCCCGGACGCCCTCGCTCTGCTCCGTGACGCGCTCCTGAGCCGAGAGAGCGTAGGCGCCGCCGCCCCCCGGTTCGTCTTCGGCGACGGCACGCCGCAGGAGAGCATCGATGCCTTCCCCTCCATCTTCCAGATCCTGCGAATGGCCCTCCTGCCCACCTCCCGGACCCGCCCGGCTCCGGAGACCGGCGACGCCGACCCCGTGGACACGTCACTCGGCGCGTGCGTCATGTACCGGCGCGAGTGCCTCGAGCAGCTCGGTGGGTTCGACGAGGGGATCTTCCTGTACTACGAAGAGGTCGATTTGCACCGCCGCCTGCGAGACGCCGGACTCCGACTACTCGTCGTACCAGATGCCGTCGTGATCCATCACGCCGGCCAGGCCACTGGCGGCGCCACCGTGCGGAACGTGCAGCAGCACCTCGTCAGCCTCTTCTACTACCTGCGCAAGCACGGCGGCCGCCGGCGGGAGTTGCTCGGTCGGACCATCCTCGCCGGCGGCTACCTGGCGCGACTCGTCGTCAGCATCGCGCTGCTGCCCGTGCTGGTGGTATGGGCGCTCGCGCGCGGCGACGGCCCCATCGGCGTGCCCGCGAAGTACGCGGCGCTGCTCCGCTGCTGCCTGCGCGGCTGGCAGCAGACCGAGCGCGGCGCCGAGCCCCGCCGATAGCTGCTTCGCTCCGCTCGTGCGCATCGCGTATGGCAGTAAGCAGCGTCAGTTCTTGGGGCTAGTGGTGGATTGAACGATGCAGCGGCGTTGGCTGCAGCGAGCGCCTTGTGTCCTGACTACGGATGCGAGCCGTTTCCCCTGATGATGTCTTGCGCGAGATCCCTGGCGTCTATCCCGTAGGTCCCTCGCCGCACCTCGCCGCGGAGCGTATCCACCGTCTCGTGCCGGACGTGCGGCAGTTGTGCCAGCGCATCACGGGCGAGACGGACCTCCTGCTCGAGGGTCTCGAGGGCCCCCTTGGCCTGCGTCGTTCCCCCTCGGGCCTGTGGCGGCTGCGATGCGGCCGACGCGGGAGCCTGCTTCTCGTG
>JASFTE010000645.1:0-3518 GCA_050114035.1 Armatimonadota bacterium
CACAATCAGCTCGATGAGCGTGAAACCGGCTCTGCGGATCGGGCGCCGACGTCTCATGTACATTCGGGCTGCACCTCGCTTATGCGCATTCGGCATTGCGGCCCCGCCATGGGACGTGGTCTACAGGGCCGTGCTCATTTCGAATATGGGCAGGAGCATGGCGATCACCACGAAGCCCACGACAGTGCCCATGCCCAGGATGATCGCGGGCTCTACGAGGGAGACCAGTTGCCGCGTGCGGTTCTGGATCTCCGAATCGTATGCGTCCGCGATCTTGGCGAGCATCGTGTCCAGGTTGCCCGTCTCTTCCCCGACGGCGATCATGCTGGACACGAGCGAGGGGAAGGCGCCCGTGCGGCGCAAGGGCTCGGCGATGCTCTCGCCCTCCCGCACTGCCGCCCGGACTTCACCGACCGCTCGGTCCAGTACGCGGTTCCCCACGGTGCCGCGCACTACATCGAAGCCCTCCAATATCGGGACGCCGCCGTGCACCAGAGTGGACAGGGTTCGGGTGAATTGGGCAATGGCGATCTTCCCCAGCAGCGACCCGATCACGGGCAGACGCAGGCGCACGCTGTCGATCACGTACCCGCCGCTGGGCGTCCGGCGGATTCCCTGCAGGACGAGCCAGGCAACGACGGCGCCGCCCAGGAGAGCCCACCAGTAGGCGAGCATGAACCTGGATACGGACATGAGCAGCATTGTCGGCCCCGGCAGCGTGCGCCCGAGGGACATGAACACCTTCTCGAAGTCCGGTATGATCTTCAGCATCAGGAAAGCAACGGCGGCGCTTCCCGCGACTATGAGGACCAGGGGATAAGCCATGGCCGACTTGATTCGCGCGCGCTGCTCCTGCTCGTACTCCATGAAGTCGGCCAGTCGGGTCATCACGTCGTCGAGTTGCCCGCTGGCCTCGCCCGCGCGGACGAGGTTGACGTACAGGCTATCGAAGATCTTCGGGTGCTTTGCCAAGGTCTCCCAGAGGCGTCCGCCGCCCTGCACGTCGGCGCGCACATCCCGGAGCGTCGCCCGCAGGCGCGGATTCTCGCTGTGGTCAATGAGGGTGTCGATGCACCGGAGAACGGGAAGGCCGGCGTTGAAGAGGTTGGCGAATTGGCGCGTGAAGACGGTGAGATCGCCGCCGGTGACGCGGCTGAAGATGCTGACGCGCTCGGGGCCCTCCTTGGCCGGGGCGGCACCCTCGGCCACATCGGTGGGGAAGAGGCCCATCTCGCGCACGCGGAGCGTGGCGGCGCGCCGGCTATCTGCACTGATGGTCCCGGTGGTTTCGCGCCCGCGCTCGTCGATTGCCACATACGCGAAGCTTGGCATGTGTTCTCCCGATCACGCGTCGGCGCTAGCCCAGGTCCTCCTGCGCCGTGGCGCGCACCACTTCCTCGATAGTGGTGACGCCGTCGCGCACCTTCTGCCAGCCGTCCTGTCGCAGGGGCGTCATCCCCTCCCTCAACCCGACGGCCCCGATCTCCCGGGCCGAGGCTCGCCGCAGAATGAGCTGCCTGATCTCATCGTTGATGACAAGCAGCTCGAACATCCCACAGCGACCGGTGTAGCCGGTATAGCGGCAGGAGCTGCAGCCGGCGCCGTGCAGTTGCACCTGCGGCACGGCCTGCTCGGTTTCGCGCTCCATCACGGCAATCAGCTCGGGCCTCGGCCGGTGCTCCTCGCGGCAGTCGGGACAGATGCGCCGCACAAGGCGCTGTGCGAGGATGCCCACCATGGACGAGGCGGCCAGGAAGGGCTCCACCCCCATGTCCAGCAGGCGGGAGACGGCGCCGGGGGCGTCGTTGGTGTGGAGCGTGGAGAGGATCAAGTGGCCGGTGAGCGCCGCGTGGATCGCGATGTCAGCGGTCTCTTTGTCGCGCACCTCACCGACCATTATGATGTCAGGGTCTTGCCGAACGATGTGGCGCAGTCCCCGAGCGAAACTCAGCCCGATGCGCTCGCGCACGTGGATCTGGTTGACGCCGTCCAACTGGTACTCTACCGGGTCCTCTATGGTGATGATCTTCTTCTCGCCCGTGTACAAGTGCTTCAGGGCCGCGTACAGCGTCGTCGTCTTCCCGCTCCCGGTAGGCCCGCACGCCAGTATCATGCCGTACGGCTGCGCGATGATGTTCTCCCAGCGAGGCAGCTCGTTGTCTGCGAAACCCAGGTCGGTGAGCGACAACTGCACTGAGCTCTGGTCCAGCAGCCGCATGACCACAGCTTCACCGTGCAGCGTAGGCACCACCGACACCCGGATGTCGATCTCGTGGCCGGAGACGAGCATCTTGATGCGGCCGTCCTGGGGCATGCGACGCTCAGCGATGTCGAGTTCAGCGAGGATCTTGACGCGCGAGACGATGGCCGGCATCAGTCGCTTGGCCGGGGCAGGGATCTCGTGCAAGACGCCGTCGATGCGGTAGCGCACCCGCATGACATCCTCGAATGGCTCGATGTGCACATCGCTGGCGCGATCCTGAACGGCCTGACGCAGGATGAGATTCACCAAGCGGATGACCAGCGATTCCCGCGCCATGCGCTGCAGATCCGCGATGTCCTCCTCGCCCTCGGCCAGCACCTCGACATCTTCCTCCTGGCCCTCCTCCATCATCTGCTCCACATACGCCTCTTCGACGATGCGCCGGATGGCATCGGCATCGGCCAGCGCCGGACGAACGTCCAGGCCGGTGACCAGGCGCACATCGTCGAGCGCGGCCAGGTTCAGCGGGTCACCCATGGCGACAGTCAGCGTGCTGTCGTGCAGCTCCAGCGGCAGAACCTGGTGCCGGTACGCCAGGTCAGCCGGGACCCGGGAGATGACCTCCTCCGGAGGCATCTGATCTGTCAGATCGACGTACGGTATGCCGAGGCTCTTGGCGACGGCCACCCGCACCTGTCCCTCGCCGCAGTACCCCAGCCGGATCAGCAGCTCGTGCATGGGCACGCCGGATCGTTCGTGATCCCGCCGCGCTCGGGCCAACTGCTCATCGGTGATGACGCCGCTGTCCAGCAGAATGGCGCAGATCTCGTCTCGTGTGTCCGTCTCCACGTTCAGGTTCCCTTCGTGACTGCCGGAGGGGCAGTGTCTCTGCTGCGAGGCTCATCCATGCCGGCGGGGGACCGCTCAGTCGGGAGGCGACCCGCGGTCGCCGCCGCTTCCCCGGTCCGGTCGCTCGCGGAAGCGCGCTGGGCCCCCGGCTCCTTCTCCACCGCCTCGGCCACCAAAGCGCCCGCCCCCGCGGCCCCCTTCGCCGAACCCTCGGCCGCCGAACGGCCGACCGCCCCGATCCCGGAACCCTCGGTCGCCAAAGCCACCGAACCCGCCCCGCCCGGGCCCGCCCCTGAGCGCGGCCGATGATCGGCGCCCGTCCATACTCCCCATCATGGGCGACGCGGATCGGGCGAGCCGGGCCATCGCCTCATCGGGCGGTATGACCCGTACCTGCGCCGCCTCCAAGAGATCGTCGGCATTGCGCTTGCCCGAGGCCCACATGAAGTCCCCGGTCGCGAGGTCC
>JASFTE010000646.1:0-3517 GCA_050114035.1 Armatimonadota bacterium
ATCATGGAGGCGGAGAGTCAGGGCAAGACGGCCCTTGGCGGGCCTCACACGCGCGCGGCCGCGCGGGCGATGGCCGTGATGCACGTGAGCAACAGCATGGGCATCGTCTGCGCTGCGCCGACGGGCGGCGCGGCGGGCACCATCCCCGGGGTCGTGACCACCTTGGCCGCCGAGCAGGCACTGGGCCCCGAGCAGATCGCACTCTCTCTGTTCGCCGCCTCCGCCATCGGCCTCATCGTCGCGATGCGGGCCACCTTCGCGGCGGAGACGGCGGGCTGCCAGGTCGAGGTGACGGCCGCGGGAGCCATGGCGGCTGCCGCCGTGGTGGAGGCCGCCGCCGGCACTGCGTGGCAGGCGGCGGACGCGGCGGCGATCACCTTCCACAACGGCATGGGCCTGGTCTGCGACACCGTGCGCGGCGGCTGCGAGATACCATGCCACACGCGCAACGCCGTCGCTGCCTCGAGCGCCTTCGCGTGCGCCGACCTCGTCATGGGCGGCTATGAGAACCCGATCTCGCTGGACGACACGGTCGATGCCGTGCTCGCGGTGGGCGAGATGCTCCCCGCCGAGCTGCGCTGCACCTCGCGCGGGGGAATCGCCGTCACGCCCTCCGCCCGCGCTCTGCCGGCGTCGCGCTGAGGACGAAGGGCAGCTTCCTTGCCGCGATGCTTGACGCTACTGCGTGATGGTGTTCCCCCGCTCTCGGACCTCCTCGGCCGCCATACCCTCCAGGCGGATCGCCTCGTCCCCGGGGACTCGCGGGTCCGTAATGCGACACCCGGCGATTGTCACGTCGCCGCAGCTCCGGAGGCGGATGGCCGCGTGGTGGGCCGGCGTGGCCGGGTCCATCCGGATGACGTTGCGCTCGATGCGGACATCTCGGAGGTTCGAGACGCGGATCGCCGTCCCGCTGGCCTGGAGGAACGTGTTGCCCTCGATGCGCACCGGGCCGCCGTGGGGGTCGAGCCGTGTCTGGCCCAGGCGGAGCGCCGCGATGGCCGCGATGCCGACGCGCTCGAAGCTGTTCCCGCGGATGCTCAGGTCGTACGGGATCGGCCCCTCGCCGAAGCGCGGCGAATTGTGCGAGTGCACGCCGAAGAAGCAGTCCTCCACGCGGTTGCCCGCACAAATGCCCGGCGTGCGGAACACCATGGCCGTCTTCATCTGGCTGCGGAACGTGCAGTCGCGCACCTCCGCGCCCCGCAGCTTCTTGATGAACAGCCGGCTCGCCTTCTCCCTCCCGGCGGTCTTGGCGTCCGCGATCCCGTCGGGCGGCCGCTCCAGCGTCACGCGCCGCTGGCGATTGGCAACGAACTCGACCCCAGTCACCTTGCTCTCCCCCAGGACCACGGCCTTGACCGGGTCGAAGACAAGCACGGTGTCGCCGGGCTCGATGGGCGTGTCGTACCAGGCGATGTCGCTGTAGGTAGTGAGGAACGTAGTGGGCGAGAGGCGCTCCATGATGTCGTCCGACATGGTGGACAGGTTGATGGAGTCGTCGAGCAGCGCCTCGAAGCTGCAGTCCTCAATGAACGGGCCGACCGTGTTGTTCTTGCAGTGCATGCCATCCGACAGCGACGCCGCGAGCCGGTCCGTGCCGGGCTTGCGGATGATGCGGACGCCGCGCAGCCGGACGTTCTCGGTGCCCGTGAGCCGGTACGTCATCCCCGCGGACATGTAGTGGTGCATGGACTCGACGCGACAGTCCCTGCTCCGCCTGATCTGGATCGTGCCGGCGGGGTTCGAGAGGTACACGCCCTCGTTGTGCGGCTCCTCCCCGCGCACAAACCGCCCGTCGCGCTGCTCCTTCGTCATGCTGGGAATCCCGAAGACGAAGCGCTGCCCCACCTCGGCCTCCCGCACGCGGCCCTCGTGCCCCTGCCGTGCCGTGACGACGCACAGCCGCTGCTCCTTCGAGACGCACCGCACCGAGCCCAGGTACAGCCAGTGCCCCGTGTAGCGGTGCGAGCCCGCCTCGATGAAGGCGCCGTGGCGCAGACCCTCCTCGATGCCATCGGGCACCGGGTAGCTCTCATGGATGCGCACCGTGAAGGCGGCGTTGGCCGGCCCCAGGCTGACAACGTCGCCCTGAGTGTATGGCAGTGGGTCGTAGTCGATGGTGAAGTTGCGGAGGGTGATACGGTCGCTGCGGTAGACGAGGAATCCGCGGTTGTGCGGGTGCAGCAGCAGCGTCGCGCCGCGGCCGTCCAGCGTGATCTCCCGAGCGTCCCGGATGTCGAAGCTGCACCAGCGATCCTCGCGCGGCCCGATGCGATACACCCGCGCCTCGAAGCGGATCTCCACGGGCTTCTCCGACGCCACGGCTCCGGCGATGGCTCTGCGGATCGCCGGCCCGTCGTCGGCTCTCCCGTCACCGACCGCGCCGAAGTCCGACACGTGCAGTACCGTCCGCGCCGGCGCGGCGGCGGAGCTCGCCGCGGCCAGGAGTGCGAGTGCTAGGGCTCTGCAGATCGGGGACATGGTTCGGATTCGCCCGAGCCTTTTGAGTGTCCTGGTGCCAGTCCGGTGAGCGTCCGCGGACCATCCGCCACTGATCGCACTCTCTCCGTCCGCGGCGCGCGGCGGCAGAGCCGCGTTCCGCACGTTTGAACCTTCGTGTCCGCGCCCCGTCAGTCCTTTGCGGGGGGAGCCAGTCCGGTCGGTGCGACTGCCCCGACGCGTCAGCTCGCCTCGCCTTTCTTGCGCGCGAAGGTGGGGCCTGGTAGACTGTGAACGCTGCGCGAAGAGGGCCCATCGGCGCGGTCGGTGATTGCCTCTGGCTTCATGATCGCTGTCGAGAGGGGGGTATGCATGACACGTCGGCAGGCAGGCGGCGGGCTTGGCGGCCTGATGCTCGGGATTGCTCTCGTGAGCTCCGTATCTCTGGCGGCCGAGACTGAGGTCGTGCTGGGGCCGTCGAGGGCTTTCGGCCCGGGGAATGCGTGTGCCATACGTGTTGACCGGCGGACCGGCGAGCCGCATGTCGTTTGGGAGGATCGGGAGGGCCGACTGCTGCACAGCCACTGCAGCGGCGGCACGTGGAGCGAACCGGCGCGGGTGGGAGATGCGAACGATGTGGGCGCGATAGCGACGCACCGCGCCGGTGCGGTGGCCATGGAGATCGACCCGGCGGGGCGCGTGCACGTGGTCTACATCGCCGGGAACGCCATCCATCACGTGCACCAGGACGGCGACGGCTGGTCGGAGCCCGCTCTGATCTACGATGGCGGGGACAGAGGGCTCTGCTGGCCCAGCCTCGCGGGGACCAGCCGGGGTGAGCTCTATCTCATCTTTGAGATGGGGCACAACACCCGCCGATGCCACTTCGATGGGGCCACGTGGAGCGCTCCCGTCAGGGTGGATACGACGAACGTGGCGAGCCACGCCTGGGACATCAAAGTGGGCCCCGATGACAGACCGCACGTGGTGTTTCAGGCGCGGACCGGAGAGAACTCCGAAGCCTACTATGCCACCATCGAGGGCGGGGAATGGAGGGTGACCCGAGTCACCGAGG
>JASFTE010000647.1:0-3510 GCA_050114035.1 Armatimonadota bacterium
GAGACCGCCATGCAGCTCCCGCCCGACCGCTTCCCGGCTGTCATCGACGCCCTCGGCGAGAACACCCGCACCGTCATCCCCTTCCACTTCGTACTCCGCCGCACCGCCAGCGTCTGGGCCGACGACGCCCTCCAGAACGTCGTCATCCGCACCGCGCACCCTCGCACACAGGTCTTCGTCTTCGGGGACGATGCGGGGCTGCTGCTCGATCTCATCGGCAGCGCGGGGCGAGCTCGCCTCTACTGGGTGCCCGAGGGCTGCGCCGACGAGGTCGAGCGCGGACTGCGCGAATGGCTCGGCGACTCCATCGACCGCCTGCCGGACGTCCAACGCACCGTGGATCGCCCGGTGGACATCTCCGCGCCTTCGGGCGTGGACCTGCGTCGGCTCACGACGGCTGATCTCCCGTTGCTGGACTCCGCGCACGGGGAGCTGCACTGGCTCTACGAGACCTGGGGCGACTGGGAGCGCCTGCTTGACGAGGGCATCCTCGTGGGGGCCATCGTGGACGGAGACCTGGCGTCCGCCGGCGTCACCTTCGCTCGCGCCGCCGAGCTGGACGACATCGGCGTGGCGACGGTGAGCACCTACCAGCGCTGCGGCTTCAGCACTGCCTGCGCCGCGCTCCTCGTGCGGGAGATACTCGCCGAGGGCCGCCGCCCCGTGTGGACGGTCTTCGTGGAGAACACGCCGTCGTTGCGCATCTCGGAGAAGCTCGGCTTCCGCACCATGACCCGGTGCGTCGTCTTCCGGCCGCATGGAGCGGACTGACGGGTCGGACCCGGGTCAGTCACAGCAGATCGCCGATGGGACCCAGGTGGAGATTCAGGTCCTCGTCCTCCAGGCCGAAGGCCTGCTTAAGCTCCCCCATGCGCTCCTGCAGCCTCATGAAGGTCTGCCCCAGCCGCTCGATCTCCTCGTCGCGCAAGGAACCCGCCTCGATACGCCGGATGGCCTGCCGCTCGAGAAGCTGTCGCAGTAGCTCGATGAGGGTGAGCACCAGCTTGGCGAGGCCGTGCTCGACGCTCTCCGGGTCCGTATTCACTCGCCGGGGCAAGGCGCTGCCCGCCTGCTCCAGTTCGGATGCGAATGCCTGCAGGTCGCCCGGATCGTGGAGCAGCTTCTCCCTCAGCCGACCGTCACCATCGCTGCCGGGCATCGCTCGTCTCTTCCTCGCCCCGTGCGGGCACACAGTTGGTCACGAAGTTGTATGGTGGCCACGGCCCGGTGCAAAGGAGCCGGAGCGCCGGATGGGCTGCCCCGAGGGCATCCACCTCTCGCCGGAAGGTGGGCACTCGGCCGCGCGCAACGAGGTACGCGGCCGTGAGCAGCAGCCGAGGGGTGGCGAGCGCGCGGCGGGTGCTGTCCGTCGCCAGGTCCGCTAGGGGAGCGTGGAGTTTCGTCGCCAGGTCCTCCGCGTGTCGGCGCCGCTCGTCGGACTCACGCTCCTCCCGAGCCCGGGCGAGGAGGTATGCACGGCCAGTGGCGTCGGCCGGCAACTTGGGAGCAGGGACGTCCCGTGCGCGGCTCCCTTCTGCATCGCTCCAGAGCGCCCGCAGCCCGATCTCCACATGGCCCCGGACGCATTCCAGGCACGCGGCGAACTCCCCGTGGTGTGCCTGGAGGACGCTCTCAACAGCGGCCTCGTCGGCGACCACGGCGCCGAAGCGAAGCGGCAGCACGCTGCCGTCCGCCATCAGGGCCTCCACCACCGCCTCGTGCTCCCACAGGCCGCCCTCTGTCACTGGCACTTCGGCGCAGTCCACGCGGCTGACGACCGCGGCAATGTCCTCGTGGGTCACGCGAAGGAGGGAAGCGCCGCCAAGGCCGGGCTGCTCGGACATGGGGCCCTCGGGCGCGTCGGTTATGGCGTACAGGTACATCATGGCGGGTGGCTCGTTCCGAGCCGCACCCGCGTCGCCTGCATCTTCTTCATGCGCTCTGCCGTCTCCACCGAGCTGAGGAGCACCTTCAGGCCCAAATACATCAGGTCCACGTCCGCCACGGAGATGGTGACATCCCCCCAGAGGATGACCCCCTTGTCCAGGGCCCGGTCCAGAAGCTCCAGGAGGCTGATCTCCTTCCTGCTGCTCACCGACTCAGTCATCGGCGACGTGCTCTCGCGGCTCGGCGGTCACGAAGTTGTATGGGGGCCAGGGTCCGGTCATCTCGTAGCTGAATCCCATGTCGCGGTGCGCGTCCCGCAGGGATTCAATCTCGGCCTCGAACGTCGCTCTCTGCTCGTCGCGGACGAGGTACGCGCCGTTGAGAATCATCTCGTCGTCCCGGCCCGTGATCTCGGCGCTCTGGACAGGGCAGACGACCGCCTCCGCCGCGTGCCCCGAGAGGCGATCGTGGCTGGTCTGGGCGCATTGGTCGCTGAGGCGCTCGATCTCCTGGGCGGTGCTCTCCTCGAGTTTCTTCTTGGCGAAGTACGCCAGGCCGGCGGACCTCTCCGCCACCTCGGCCCGGAGCTCGCGCACCGTCCCGCTGATCTCCGCCACGCATTGGGACAGCACTCGATGATCGCAGCAGACCTTGACGCCCCATTCCCTGGCACCCCGCAGTCGTCGGAGGCTGGTCACGAAGTGGTCGTGATGCTCGGCGAGCATCTCGCGCACGCGCGCCTCGGTGTGGTAGATGGTGCAGAGCCTCATGGGGATCAGGCAGCGGCTCGCGAGCACGGCCTCGAGTATGCCCTGGTGTGCACGCACCTTGCCGGCTACCCACGTGATGTCGCTCAGCTTTGCGTCAAGCTCGTCCTGGCCGAACTCCTGCAGGGACACCTTGCTCACAATGGCCTCGAGGCCCTCATGGGGCACTGCGTGGACCGGGTGGGCCGGGTCAATGCCCTGGTCGGGGAGCGCATCGCGGGAGCCGCCGTGGTCCTCGCTTGCGACGGCATAGACGTAGTACCCGTGCCCGTCCGTGTGCCGCGCGGTTGACGGGTCCGCTCGATCGCCATCCGGGAGCGGCCGGGCTGTGCCGGCGCTAAGCGTGTCCGGCGCGCCGCCGCCGTTGAAGCCCTGCAGGGCCCGGTCCAGCACGACGCGCACGCTGGCGTCCTTGACGAGCCGCTTCGCTTCGGCGAAGCCCTCCGCCATGGCCTCCCTGACGATCCCGTCCATCTGACCGTCAGATGTGGCCGCCAGCGCCTTCTGCAGTCGTTCTCGAAGCTCCCTTGTGCTCTCGTCCATCTTCAATTGCCCAGCGCGCGGGATCTACGCATCCATCTCCTGTCGCCGGAGCGAGACCAGGAGCGTCTGCTCCACGGTCTGCCGGTCGAAACAGCAAGCAGGCTGCCGCGAGTCATTGGCCTGAGGCGCCTGGCTCTGCGCGTATGCGGCGAGAAGCTCGTATGCATGGGTGAGATCCGCCATGCGCGCCTCCGCGTCCGGGTCGTCCTGGTTGTGATCGGGATGCAGACGCCGAGCCGACTCCCTGTAGGACCGCCTCACGTCGTCCGCCGTCGCTGTCTCGCCCAGGCCCAGCCGCTGTCGGGCGTCGTTC
>JASFTE010000648.1:0-3506 GCA_050114035.1 Armatimonadota bacterium
CCCGCGCGGCCGCGCGCGTGTGAGGCCCGCCAAGGGCCGTCTTGCCCTGACTCTCCGCCTCCATGATGCGCCGCGCGGTCGGCTGGAGCATCGTCAGCCGGAGGTCCTCCTCGGCGAGACCGGCCTGCACGGAGCGCTTCATGACCTCGTAGCGCGCCATCATCTCCTTCAGCGCAGCGGCCTCGGTGATCCCCAGGAGCTGGCATTCGTATTCGAGCGCGAGCCGCCCAAGAGACACGCCCCGCGCCTGCGCCAGCTCCACCATCTCCGCGGCGCTGGCGAAGATCGGCTCGCGCCGCCGGACGTAGAACACGGGCTCGACAACCCACATGCGCTCCACGCCGGGCACCGCCTGCAGCTCGGAGCGCACCGCTGCTGGCATAGCAGATGCGAGAGCGGCGCACACGAGCCGGCGATCACCTTGCGCCTGTACCGGCGGAGTCTCGTGCGGCCGCGCGCCCGACGTCAGCTTGTCTGAGACGGCGGCCGCGGAATCGGCGTCGCACTCGACGAGCACCTCGTGCGCCTTGCCGGTCAGCTCCACCGACCAGTCCTCGATGCGGCTCACGATGATCGCCCCGCCGCCCACGGACTTCGCGGCGCACCGCAGCCGGGCGCCGCCCCGGCCGGTCATGTCGATCTCGACGTAGTTCGGATGGTCGGCATCTGCCAGCGGACGGACCGCGAACTGCACGTCCATGCCCTCGGTCGCCGCCAGCTCCCGCGCATCGTGGAAGCGCTCATCCGTCATCGGGACTCCCAGCAACGCGGAGATCGCCGCCAGATCCACCCCGCACACCTCGTAGGTCGGCGCGTATGAGCCGTCCGGGTCGAAGGCGAACTGCGCCGACGCCGGCGCCTCCCCCAGCAGTGACCGGGCGACGGCCGCAATCCGATGCGCGCCTGCCGTATGCGAGCTCGACGGCCCGCGCATCACGGGCCCCATGACGTCGTTGAAGACGCTGATGAAGTGCATTGAGCAACTCCGTTTCGTGCCGGTCTCGGTGCAGAGCTTCGATTGTCGCCGCCATTATAGCAGGCCATCGCGGTCCTCCGATAGGCTCGCAGCGGTGGCACGCTCCGCCTGAGGCGGTCCCTGTGAGAAGGTAAACCCCGCCCGGCCCCGAACCAGTCATGTCCCACTGCTTGCGAGGGCCTTAGCAATCGGCTGACGGTGCAGGACGATGATCGAGCTGAGTGCATCGGTGTGCCAGAGCGCGGAGGCGGCGCTGCGCCGGGAGTGGCTGGAGACGAACGGCATCGGGGGATTCGCATCCTCCACGGTCGCGGGCGCCAACACGCGCCGCTACCACGGCCTGCTCGTGGCGGCCGTGCGGCCGCCCGTTGAGCGCATCGTGCTGCTCGCCAAGCTCGATGAGACGCTGCTGGCGGGGGAGCGCAAGGTGCCCCTGGGCTGCAATCTGTACCCCGGGGCCGTGCATCCGGAGGGCTACCGTCACCTGATCGGCTTCCGCCTCTACCCCTTCCCCACGTTCATCTACGACGTGGACGGCTTCCGGCTCGTCAAGCGCATCTTTATGGTCCGCGGCCGGAACGTGACGGTCGTAACGTACCGCCTCGACAGCCCCCAGGGCCGGGTGACGCTCCGGCTGCGCCCGCTGGTGGCCGGGCGGGGCTACCATACGCTCAACCGGCGGAGCGAGCATTTCAGGGAGGAGGTGCACGACGTCGCCGAGGGCATCGGCCTGTGGCCGTATGGGCCCGACACGGCGGTGTACGTCACCTGCGCTGGCGGCAGCTTCGAGGCGGCGCCAGAGTGGTATTACAGCTTCCAGTATCCGCGGGAGATGGATCGCGGGCTCGATCACGAGGAGGATCTCTACTCGCCCGGCTACTTCACGGCGACGCTGGAGGCCGGTGAGTCAATCTCGGTGCTGGCCGGGCACGAGGAGCCGACGGATATCGACGTCGAGGAGGCCGCGGCCGAGGAACGCGAGCGCCGGGCGGGGCTGATCGCCCCGTTCAGCACGGCGGGGGCCGCCGCCCAGCAGCTCGCGCTCGCGGCCGACCAGTTCCTCGTGCGCCGCGACGGCGAGCGGCTGCGCAGCATCATCGCCGGCTACCACTGGTTCACGGACTGGGGCCGGGACACGATGATCGCGCTCCCGGGCCTCACGCTCGCGCTGGGTCGCCCGGAGGAGGCCAAGCGCATCCTGCAGGCCTTCGCGGCACACTGCAGCGCCGGGATGATTCCGAACCGCTTCCCCGACGGCGACGGACCGCCGGAGTACAACACGGTGGATGCGTCCCTGTGGTTCGTCCGGGCCGCGGCCGAGTATATCGAGCGCACGGCCGATCTCGGGTACCTGCGAGGCGAGCTGTTCGAGGTGCTGTGGGAGGTCATCGACCGCTACGCCAACGGCACGCGATTCGGCATCCATATGGACGACGACGCCCTCATCACCGCCGGCGGGCCGGGTCTGCAGCTCACGTGGATGGACGCGAAGGTCGGGGATGTGCCCGTCACGCCGCGCCACGGCAAGTGCGTCGAGATCAACGCACTGTGGTTCAATGCCCTCAAGGACATGCAGCATCTGACCGAGCTTGTAGGTCGAGAGCGCATGGCCCGCGACTATGCCGACATGGCCGGGGCGGTGCGGAGTTCATTCGGCACGCTGTTCTGGAACCAGGAGCAGGACTGCCTGTACGACCGCATAGAGGGTACGTACGCCGATCCCAGCATCCGGCCCAACCAGATCCTGGCCGTCAGCCTCCCGCACGACCTGCTGCCGCCGGAGCGACAGCATGCCGTGGTACAGACCGTCCACCGGGAGCTGTACACGCCGTATGGGCTGCGGAGTCTGGCCCGCGGCGGAGCCGGCTACGTGGGCAGGTACGGTGGGAACCAGCGCTCGCGGGACGGAGCGTACCACCAGGGCACGGTCTGGGCCTGGCTGATGGGCCCGTTCATCACCGCCTGGCTCAAGGTCAACCGCCGCACCCCACAGGCCAAGATAGACGCTCGGCAGATGCTGAACCATCTCATTGATCACATGAATGATTCTGGGCTCGGCACTGTCTCGGAGATATTCGATGGTGACCCGCCGCACGCGCCGAAGGGGTGCATCAGCCAGGCGTGGAGCGTTGCGGAGCTGCTGCGATTGCTGCTCGAGGAGTTGGCCTGAGGCAAGCCGGATACGTCTCATCCCCGGAGTTCAGCCATGCCCGTATACCTGCCGACGGCGGCAACTGGGAACTCGCGCATTCTCGTGACCCTCGGCTCCGCCGGGGAGTTGATGGGATTCGCGTACCCGCACATCGACTTCCCGCAGAACGCGCGGGAGGGGCTGACGGCGATCCACGTCGCACCGCCAGGGGGTGCGCCCCGGTGCACGTGGCTGTTCGAGGGTCACTGGCGCCGGCGGCAGACGTACCTGGATGCGACCAACATCGTGCGGACGGTGCTGACCTCGGAGTACTTCGGGCTGGTGGTGGAGATCACGGATGTTGTGCCGCCCGGGAGTGCACTCCTGGCGCGGCGGTTC
>JASFTE010000649.1:0-3505 GCA_050114035.1 Armatimonadota bacterium
GGTTGGCTTTGTCGAACGACGACTTGAAGATGTACGGGAGGCCGAGCTCAGCCGCGACGGCCTTCGCCGCGTGGGCCGTCTCCAGGGCGAGCTGCTCCGACTCGATAACGCACGGGCCGGCGATGAGCACCAACGGCGCTCCGCCGCCGACGACGACGTCACGCACGGGCACCGCCCGGGTCATCCCGTCCCCCCCCGCCCGCCGCCGGTCGCCATGATGCGTCGCACTCTCTCGAGCTGCTGCGGCGTGTCGACGCCTACGGGGGAGTAGTCGCAGTCCGCCACCTTGATGCGGCACCCGTTCTCGAGCGCACGGAGCTGCTCCAGATTCTCGGTCTGCTCCAGCGGCGTCGGCGGCAACTGGGAGAGCCACAGGAGCGTATCCGTGCGGTACACGTACAGGCCGATGTGCCGGTAGGCGAGCAGTCCCGAGACGGGATGCGCGAACACGTCGCCCTCCGGCGGCGTCTCCGGCTCATCGATGCGGAAGTACGGAATCGGCGCCCGCGAGAAGTAGAGGGCAAAGCCCTCGGCGTCCACGACGACCTGCACGGCGGCCGGGTCCTCGTACTCAGCGCGGTCGCTGATGGGCGTGCGCAGCGTGCCCATGGCGATGCCGGGATCCCCGAGCAGCGGCGCGAGGGCCGCGTCGATGGCGTCCGGGTCGATGAGCGGCTCGTCGCCCTGGATGTTCACGACGATGTCGCATTCCATCTCGCGGGCGACCTCCGCGAGCCGATCCGTGCCCGACCGATGCTCGGGCGACGTCATGACGACGGTCCCACCGAAGGCCCGCACGGCCTCCTGCACGCGCGCATCGTCCGTCGCAACGATCACGTCCTGTACCTTTGCCCCACTGGCACGCTCATACACGTGCTGCACCATCGGCTTGCCGGCGATGTCTGCCAGGACCTTGCCGGGCAGCCGTGTGGAGGCGTAGCGGGCCGGGATCATGGCAACAACGGTTGGCGCGGCGCTAGATGCCCTCATCGGCTCGTCCCGGAAGCAGGCGATCGACCCAGCGAGCGAACATGTAGAACGGAATGGCAAGCACGGCGCTGTACACGGCCTCGAGCCCGATCGCCTGGAGCCACCGCAGCAGCGGCTGCCGCGGAGCGGCGAGGTACGACACGGCGCCGGCCACGATCACCGCGCTGAATCCCACGAGGAGACTGACGCTGGGCCGCTCGGTGAATATCCTGCCTCGGAGCGTGCCGGCGAGGAAGCTCGCCACCATGCTGCCGGCGATCTGCTGGCCCAGCGAGACGCCCTCGAGCGCTGCGAGGAGGAAGCCCCCAAGGAGCCCCAGCCCGGCTCCCGCCACCGGCCCGCGCACCAGGGCGATGCAGGCGAGGAGGACGATGACAACGTTCGGCTTGACCTCGCCGATTGCCACGAACGGGATGAGCGATGTCTGCGCCGCCGCAGCGACCGCCACGCAGACCCCGAATATGATGGCCGCCGGCATGGCGCAGTTACCGCCGCAGTACCCAGACGTACTCGAGTCGTCCCATGTCCGCCGCGGGCCGGATGGCCGCCGTCTTGGAGACGTCGCTGGCGAGACAGCGACCGACGCTGAGCACCTCTCCGATGAGCAGCCCCTTCGGGTATATCATGCCTGCTCCGGAGGTGACGATCTTGTCGTGGACCCGCACGTCGGCCTGCTTGGAGACGTAGCTCATGCGCAGTAGGTTCTGGTCCGCCGCGCTCGGGTCAGGCCCGTAGATCATCCCGGCGTACCGCGACCGCTGGTCCATGCCGCTGACGGCGCTGTCTTTGTCCAGCAGCAGACGCACGGTTCCCCGACGCCCATCGGTGTCGGTCGCGGCGACAAACCCCGCGAGGGCCCCGCCGGCGAGCACGGCATCCCCCGCCACGATCCGCCACCCCTCCCCTACGACGATCTCCACCCGGCGGGACCAGTTCCCGCCGGAATGAGAGACGACGACGGCCGGGCATTCGTAGAGATCCCCGTCGTTATTGAGCCTGAGCTGCTCGCTCATGGCCTTGTAGCGGCGGAAGTACTCGTGGAGGCGGGCGTTGGCCGTCTGCAGCTTGCCCATCTCCTCGCGCAGCGCCCGGTTCTCGCGCGCCAGCTCCCCCGCCTGCGTGACAGAGCGGACGGCGTCCCTCGTGGCAATCGCCGCGGTGGCGAAGGCGACCTGCAGGGGCCCCAGGGCGCGCCGCGCCGCGGTCTCGGGCCAACTCCGTCCATCCGCGCGCGCGTGCCACGCCGAGAGGCCGATGGCGAGGCAAACCAGGATGATCAGGTCCCGGTGTTCGGGACGCAGGTGCACCGATCGTCGGAGCATGGCACGCCTCATCGCGGGAGCCCGTCGAGCTCCTCCAGGTATCGAGCCGTGCCCAGGGCCACGCACGTCATCGGGTCCTGGGCGATGTATACGGGGATGTTGGTCTCGGCGCTGAGGAGCTGATCGATGCCCCGCAGCAGCGCTCCGCCGCCCGCCAGCACGATGCCGCGGTTCATCACGTCGGCCGACAGCTCCGGCGCCGCGCTCTCCAGCGCCTGCTTCACGACTTCGACGATGGCCGAGAGCGGCTCGAAGATGGCCTCGCGAATCTCGCCCGAGTTGATCCTGATACTGCGGGGCAGTCCGGTGATCAGGTCCTGGCCGCGCACATCCATCGCCAGCTCTTCCTCGCGCGGAAATGCGCATCCGATCTTGATCTTCACGCGCTCCGCGGTGGTGAAGCCGACGGCCATGTTGAACTCGCGGCGGATGTGCGCCGCGATGGCCTCGTCTATCTCGTCACCGGCGACGCGGATGGATGCATGGGCACAGATCCCGCCGAGGGAAATGACGGCCACCTCGGTCGTGCCGCCGCCAATGTCCACGACCATGTTCCCCACGGCCTCGGCCACGGGCATGCCCGCGCCGATGGCGGCGGCCATGGGCTCGTCGATCACCTCGACCCACCACACCCCCGCGCTTCGGGCGGCGTCCTGCACGGCCCGTCGCTCCACCTCAGTAATCCCCGACGGGATGCCGACGACGACGCGGGTGAGGGCCGGGAGGCCGGGGAAGCGTCTGGGGCTGACCTGGCGGATGAAATGCGAGAGCATGGCTTCGGTGACGTCGAAGTCCGCGATCACCCCGTCCCTGAGCGGCCGGACGGCGTGTATTCGGCTCGGCGTCCGACCGACCATGCGCTTGGCCGCTTCACCGACGGCGAGGACGCGGCGCGTGTCCAGGTCGATGGCCACGACCGATGGCTCGGATACGATGATGCCGCGCCCCCGGACGTGCACCAGTGTCGTGGCGGTGCCGAGATCGACGCCGAGGTCGCGGCGTATCCTCGACACCACTCGGTTCGAGCCGAACCAGCCGATGTTCCACTTGTTCATGCCGACTCAGTGCCCATCTGCAGCGGGCGAATGCCCAGGCGCGCCAACATCCCCGCAAGCCTCACCAGCGGGAGACCGACCACGTTGAAGTAGCAGCCACGGACCTCCTGGACCAGAAGGGCGCCGCGTCCTTGTATA
>JASFTE010000650.1:0-3498 GCA_050114035.1 Armatimonadota bacterium
AAAGTATTTTACTCAACTTGTCAAGCCTGTATTCCTGTTGGGAGTAGTCACGACGCTATACCCGATGCAAGGAGCGTGGGGATGCAATCGAGGCTTGCGATGCGCCCGCTACGCCAGCGCCAGCGCCGCCTCCGCCGCGCCCACCGCCTCCAGAATCTCCACCGTCAGCCGCGCGTTGTGCGCCACCATGTGCTCGTTCTCCACGCCCACGGCGACCACGTCCGTGGGCTTCAGACCCGTGAAGCAGCACGTGAGCGCGTCCGCCGCCGCGATCTGCCCGCCGCCGGCCATCGGCTTGATGGCCACGATGGGCTTCGGCGTCGAGCGCACGGCCTTGAACTGCTCGGCGTACGAGCAGTACTTGTTCGTGAAGTTGAACGGCGTCGCGTAGAACTCCGCCTCGTAGCCCCGCTCCTCCGCCAGCCGCAGGATCTGATGCCGGTGCGTCCCCAAACCCGGCAGCATCCCCTTCTCCCGTATGAGAGCCAACCACGGGATGACGCGGTCGAGGGTATCCCCTCTATCGAGGACGATGTTGCCGACGTAGTTGTAGTGGAATTGCGAGTCCACAACGCCGCCCTGGATATAGCACGCGAAGGCGCCATCGTCCGCGATACTTGCTATCGAGTCCTCCTGGCTCTCGTCGCGATGCCCGTGGGTGTAGGCGATCCACTGCATGCGGTGCCCCGTGCGCCTCTCCAGGATGTCCAGCGCCCGGGCCAGCGTCCGGTTCTCGTCGTAGTTGCCGGCGAGCGTGTTGATGCCCACCTCGAGGCACTTCTCGAGCACCTCCGAGATCCGCTGCGGCGTGAAGTGCTCCCGCTGCCACTGGCTGTGGGCGTCGGAGCGATACGAGTAGCCCATGAAGGGATTCGAGCCGCAGACGAGACGACTCACCTCGCGGTCGCCGAGTTTAGCGGTGGGGATTGCCATGGTGACCACCTCGGAGCGGCGCTGCCGCCGTGAGCCGGTTGCCTGCCGGACGATGAAGTGTACCACATTATGGCGAGTCTTGGCAGGGAGATCCTCTCCCTCGGTCACGGCTCCCCGGCCTATCGCAGGAGAAGCGCAGGACCAGGCAGAACCACGAACCGAGTGACGAGATGGCGACACCGGGCTGGGCGAAACTGCTCGTGTTCGACTCGACGCACCGGGCGCTGCGGGCCGAGGAGGCGCTCAAGGCCGCCGGGGTGGCGCATCGCGTGATCCCCAAGCCCGCCGTGATACGGGCCGACTGCGGGATCGCGATCCGGGTGGCGCCGGAGCTGCTGGATGAGGCCCTTGGCTGCCTGGACCACGCGGACGCGCGTCCGGCGGGAACGTACGATTTCCATCCCCGTTTCGGGGGCGACCGAACAGGTAGCGAAGGAGGCAGCAATGGAACGGCAAGTTGACTGCCGCGGACTCGTGTGTCCGGAGCCTGTCATCGAGACGCGCAAGGCGCTCGACGAGATGGGCCGGGGCACGCTTGAGGTGCTCGTTGACAAGGAGATATCGGCCAAGAACATCTCGCGCATGGCCACGCGGATGGGCCACGCCGTGGCCGTCGAGGAGCGCGACGGGGAGTATGCGGTACGTATCGAGAATGCAGGCGAGCCGGGAGTGCAGGAGCCGGCAGAGGTGGAGGTGGCGCCCACGGTCTTCGTGTCGTCGAAGCGCTTCGGTCGCGGCCACGACGAACTGGGCGAGATCCTCATGAAGTCATTCCTGTACAGCCTCACCCAGATGCAGGAGCCGCCGAGCGCGGTCGTGTTCGCCAACAGCGGCGTCGAGCTGGCGGTCGAGGGCTCTGAGTCGATTGAGACGCTCAAGCAGCTCGTGGATCGGGGCGTCGAGACCATCGTCTGCGGCACGTGCCTGGACTACCTCGAGCTGGGGGACAGACTTGCAGTGGGCGAGGTCTCCAACATGCAGGAGATCGCCGAGACACTGGCTGCGTCGCCGAAGGTGATCGCGGTCTAGGTTCGCGGCCGCGACCCAACGGGAAGTGCACATCATGATCTATCTGGACAACGCCGCGACATCTTTCCCCAAGGCGCCCGGCGTTGTGGAGGCGGTGACAGAGTGCCTGACGCGCGTCGCCGGCAACCCGCAGCGCTCGGGGCACGCCCCGTCCCTGCAGGCGAGCCGGCTCGTGTACTCGACGCGGGAGCGGCTCGCCCGGCTCTTCAATGCCGCGGACTCATCCCGAATTGCCTTCACGCCCAACGCCACCGACGCGCTGAACACGGCGCTCCGCGGCATGCTGCGGCCCGGCGATCACGTCGTCACCACGTCCATCGAGCACAATGCCGTCGCCCGTCCGCTGCGGGCGCTCGAGGCCGACGGCGTGGAGCTGACCCGCGTACAGTGCGCTTCGACGGGCGAACTCGACGTTGAGGAGTTCGCCACTGAGCTTCGCGACGACACGAAGCTGGCAGTTGTCGTCCATGCCTCGAACATCCTGGGCACGATTCTCCCCATCGCCGACCTGAGCGCCGCCGCGCACGAGAAGAGCATCCCCCTGCTCGTTGACGCGAGCCAGACCGCCGGACACCTACCCATCGACGTGCAGGCCGACGGCATCGCTCTGCTCGCCTTCACGGGCCACAAGGGCCTCCTCGGCCCGCAGGGCACCGGGGGGCTGTACTTGGCCGAGGGGATCGACATCGACCCGCTGCGGCGCGGCGGAACGGGCAGCCGCTCCGGGAGCGACGTGCAGCCGGACTTCCTCCCCGACCGCTTCGAGGGCGGCACGCTCAATACGCCGGGCATCGCCGGCCTCGGCGCGGCTCTGGAGTACATTGCGAGCGAGGGACTGGACAGGCTCAGAGCCCACGAGATCGAGCTCACCGCGGTGCTTCTGGATGGACTCGGCGGCGCTGATGGCATCACCGTGTACGGGATGCCGGACGCGGCCGCCCGGGTGGGCCTGGTCGCCTTCAACATCGGCGACCTCGATCCGGCGGAGGTCGCTGATCGGCTGGAAAGTGCCCATGGCATCATCAGCCGCCCGGGGCTGCACTGCGCCCCATGGGCGCACGCCACCATGGGCACGCTCGAGCGCGGCGCCGTCCGCCTGAGCGTCTCGCCCTTCACCCAGCCGAGCCAAGTGGAGCAGGCCGTGGACGCCGCCCGCGAGCTGGCCCGCGAGCACTGAGACATGACAGATGCAGACCGCAGCGCCCATGTACCCGAGAACGCCCAGGCCGAGGCACGGCGGCTGGTGGAGGAGTTGTCCATTGACATCGGCCCCCGCCTGGCCGGGTCCTCCGGGGAGGCCGCCGCGGCCGACTGGCTGGCGGAGAGCCTCCGCGAGGCAGGCTTCGAGACGACCATCCAGCCATTCAGGACGCCTAGCAGCTTCGCGCTCACATACGGCCTTCTCGCAGTTCTGTCGCTGGTCGCCTGCGGGACGGCCTTCGTCGTGCCCTCGGCGGCTGCCCTACTCGGCCTGGCCGCCTTCGGCCTCATGATTGTGGAGGTCCACACGGTGCAGTGCGCCTCATACCTGGTGCC
>JASFTE010000651.1:0-3497 GCA_050114035.1 Armatimonadota bacterium
GCGCCGCTTCAGTTGACATATCGGGTATAAATAAGTATACTGGAGTACAGAGGATACGACTGCGATGGCTACCGACGTCATGACCGTCCGCGAGCTGGCCGAGTACCTGAAGGTGGATCCCCAGACGGTCTACCGCAGGTTCAGACGGGGCGAGATCCCGGGCGTGAAGATCGGGCGGGCCATTCGCTTCAAGCGCGACGTCATCGATAGCTGGCTCCGCGCCATGTCCCACCGGTGGAGCCCGACACAGCGCGACGAGCTGCGGCGGTGGGCCGAGGAGTTCGCCCGGGAGCGCGGGATCGCCGAGCGCGACGTCCTGGCCGCGGTGCGGGCTCGTAGGTACGGGCGGCGATGAGAGTCGTCATCGACACGAACGTGCTCATCTCCGCGCTCTTCTGGGGCGGAGCGCCGCGCCGGGTGGTGGACCTCGCGGCGAGCGGCCCGTTCCAGGCGGTCACGTCGCCGGAGATGCTGGCCCAGCTCGAGGGCGTGCTGGCCGAGGACTTCGACGTGCCCCAGGATCGCCTCGACTCGATCCTCCGAGACGTCCTATCCTACGCGGAGCTCGTCGTCGCCGATCCGGAGGTCGAGATCGACATCCGCGACCCAGGCGACGTCAAGGTGATCGGCTGCGCGCTGGCCGGTCGGGCGGATTGGATCGTCACGGGCGACAATGACCTGCTCGATCTCGGTAGCGCGCAGGGCGTGGTCATCACCACCGTGGGGGAGTTCCTGCAGAAGCGCCAGAGGTGGGAGTGACCTCTTGCGCGGCAGTCCGTCCAGTCAGCCCGCGACCAGCCCCTTGATCAGCCAGATGCCCAGCCAGAGGAGCAGCGTGCTGACGCCGAGCAGCACCAGCGGCATGACCACGTCATCGAGCCCGGGAGCCCGGTGGCCCGCCAGGACCGCGGCCACCGCGCCCAGCACGAGCGACGCCACGCCGAGCGCCACTGTCCCGCCGAGGGAGAACTCCCCGAACGCGAATCCCGCCAGCACCAGGCACAGAATGGCGAGGCCCGCAGACACGCAGGTCGCCGCCCCCCGCACCATCGGCACGAGCTCGGCCGGGGTGAGCACCCGACTGCGCCTCCCCGCCAATGCGCCCCCTATCACAGCCAGCACCATCCCCGCTGCCGCGAGCCCCGGCGATACATAGGGCCAGTGCTCCCGATACAGCAGCCCCGCCGCACAGCAGCACCCAATCGCCAACGCCGCACACCACCCGGCGCCGGGCGAGTTCCACCCGACCCGCCGGGGCGTCGGCGACGGCTTCCACCCGACGAAGTCGAAGCCGCAAGCACACTGCGTCGCATCCCCCGGATACGCCTGTCCGCAGTCTGGGCATTGCATCGGTCGTGGCTCTCAGCGGCCCCGGCCGTTGTTTGTGTTCCGCGCCTGTTTGGCGAGGGCCGCCTGCTCCCGTGACCGGCAACCGGCTACCGGTTGTCGGGTCGAGGAGGGCTTTGCGTGGTCCATCCCCTCTTTCCCCCCATTCCCCCCTCGGGCCTCCGAGCTATGGCTCCGGCCGGGTCTGGGCGATGGGGAGGCTGGCATCCACGGGGGCCGCGGGGACTTCGACGCCGCAGCATGCTCATAGACGGTCCAGGACGTCGTAGTCTCACACGACAGCCGCCGTGTTGCCGGGGAAGCCGGCGCGGGAGAAGCTGAGGTGTCAGAGGCAATTGGCGACGCGTTTGGGGTGACAGCGGCCCTGGTCGGCGTCCGCGGAGTCGGCTTCGGCGGTCACAGCTTTGACGAGCAGGAGGCCGTCCTGGACGGAGGGCGCAGAGGCGCCCACGGCGCAGAGCACAATGTGCTCGAGGCTGTGGGGCCTGTGGCGCAGCCGTTGGGCGTGGAGCGCTTTGAGGACCTCGCGCAGGTTTGGCTCGCGGTCGGGTGCGGCGAGGTAGACTACCTGGAGCAGCAGGCGGGTGATGTCGCCGAGGCGGCCCTTCGCTGGATCAGGAGACGCGAAGTCTGATCGCCGAGCTCGGGCGCGGGAATCCACTGTGGACCGCCGAGCGGATCCGCGATACGTTGCTGCTCCTGGGTGGCAGGGCGCGCCGATATTTGTGAAATGGTGCACAGCTATTTCGGCAGATTTGTGAAATGATTCACGGAGAGTCTGTGCCATTGATGAAGCAACTCAATAGACTGAAGGGCAGTGCTGGACTGGTCTCTTACCCCGCGGTATGCCACGACCGGCGCACGCCCAGCAGCCCATAACAAACGCGAGAAACGCATTCTCGCCGGTCCGTTTCAGACAACAGGCTTGTGACAACGACGATGCGTAACTACACACTGGACAAAGATACCTTGACGAAGCTGCTTGCGCGGATCGTCGAGCAAGGCAGGGTCCTGGCGCCCGTGCGACGAGGCAGGTCGGCGTTCGTCTTCGACCAGGTACGCGAGCCCGGCAGCGTCGCGCTGGACTACGTGCGCACGATCCTGCCGCCGAAGAAGGCGTTCCTGGTGCCGCCGGAGACCGTCGTCGGCTCTCGCGCGCAGCCGGTGATGGACGAGTTGCCGTGGGTGCTCTTCGCTGTGCACCCGTGCGATCTCGCCGCCATCGCCCGGCTCGACTGGGCGCTGGAGGGGAATGGGAGGGCGCCAGCGTACTTCGCCCGCCGCGAGGCCGCGACCATCGTGGGGATCGACTGCATGCCCGACGAGCACTGCTTCTGCACTTCGATGCGTACTGACGGCGCCCGTGACGGGGCCGATCTGTTCCTGACGCCGATCGAGGACGGCTATGTGGTCGAGGTGCTCACGGAGAAGGGCGAGACGCTCCTGCATGAGGCGGGGGCCTTTCGCGATGCGTCCGCAGGCGAGCTATGTGAGGCGGAACGCTGGGCGCGGGAGAAAGCGCGGCGCGCCACGCCGTACGTTGACGTGATCGCGGCGGAGCTGCCCGAATCGCTCGAGCGGCAATACGACAGCGAGGCCTGGGATCGTGTCGTGCAGAGCTGCTGCAACTGCGGCACCTGCACCATCGTGTGCCCGACGTGCTACTGCTTCGAGCTGGACGACGAGCTGAACTTCGCGTGCACGGCCGGGCGGCGGAGCGGGCGGGACTCGTGCCGCCTCGCGGACCTGGCGCCCATGGCCGGGGCGCGCAACTTCGGGGAAGCGCGGATGAACCGGGTGCGGCACCGCTTCCTGCACAAATTCCGGCACGCGCAGCTCGACTACGGCCGGCCGTTCTGCACCGGCTGCGGGCGATGCTCGGAGGCGTGTGTCGCGCGTCTCAGCCCGACGGACGTTGTCGGCTTGATGGCCACGCAGGGAGGCCGGGGGTGAGGCGGTGGGGGACCGCGGCGGCGGCGGCGGTCCCAGCCTGCTAGCCCCAATCATGCACGAACCTCCCACCCAATCGGCCCCAATCGGCCCGCACGACGCTCCGCCGACCCCGAGAATACTTGTGACAGAACCCCTCTGAGTTGACTGGGCCAAAGTGCCCCGAATCGCCTCCGTTTACGGCGCAATGCCCGTAGAAA
>JASFTE010000652.1:0-3494 GCA_050114035.1 Armatimonadota bacterium
CGCCGTGCGCCCTCAGCCGCAGACCGGCACGCTGTTGGGTGCGGTGCAGAGCTGGGAGGCCCGGCGCGAGGGCGTCTACTTCCGCGTCGCGGTTGGCGACGAGCAGGCCACGGCGCTGGTCTCTGCGCTCTCCTCCAAGGTCATCCGGGTCCAGGTGGCACGGGACGAAGGCGAGCTCGGCACGGAGGGAAGGCGCGAGGCGATGGCGGCGCAGGAGCAGAACCGTGGGGTCCTCCTCAGCGTCAGCCAGCTCGTGCTGCGCGTGGACACCGATCCCTTCGGCATCACGATCGGCACCCGGGAGGGGGACGTGGTCTACGACTGCTCGGCGGAGGCGGGCGGCGGCTTCCGGCTCGATGTGCCCATGGGACGCCGTCGCCAGCGCGGGGTCCAGGTGGGGTTCGCCACGACAGAGGCCGAGCACTTCTATGGCCTCGGGGCGAAGTTCAACGGCCTGGATCAGCGAGGCAAGCGGGCCGAGGTGTGGATCCGCGACCCCTTCAAGTCCATCAGCGATGAGAGCTACATCTGCGTGCCCTTCTTCGTCAGCAGCCGGGGATACGGCGTGTGGCTGGACACCTACGCGTGGGCGGCGTTCGACTTTCGCACGTCGCCCAGGGGACGGGCGCAGCTGCAGACCGCGGCCTCGAAGCTGGACCTGTACTTCATCATGGGCCCGGCGCTGCAGGACGTCATTCGTCGCTACAGCGACAGCGACCTCACGGGACGCTCGCCCCTGCCCCCGCGCTGGGCGTTCCTCCCCTGGGTGTCGGCCGGCTCGTACGGCACTCAGGAGGACGTGCTGGCGGTGGCAGATCGCATGCGGGCAGAGAGCATCCCCTGCAGCGTGATCGTGATCGAGGACTGGCACGGGGATCCCTTCTACACATTCGATGCCGCTCAGTTCCCCGACCCGGAGGCCATGCTCAGCGAGCTGCGGCAGAAGGAGTTCCACTGCCTCCTGGGCATCGTGCCCTTCGTGCATCCCGGCGACCCACTGGCGCGGGAGCCGGCGAACGAAGGCTACTTCCCGCGAGACGCGGCGGGCAGGCCGGCGACGCTGCGCGGCCCCTTCGGGACCGCCCAGCAGTTCCGGGGCTGGACGGTCGTGGACTTCAGCAATCCGGATGCCGCGGCGTGGTGGACCGGTCTGCATCGGCCTTTGCTGAAGATGGGAGTCGCGGGCTTCAAGACACACGGCGCCGAGGTGATACCGACCGGCATGGCCTTCGCCGACGCGCTCGCCGGCACCGAGATGCACAATCTGTACCCGAGCCTCTACAACGGAGCCGTATATGACCTCGTCCGTCGAGAGACGGATGGGCGAGGAATCATCTGGGCCGGAGCCGGCTCCGCGGGCATCCAGCAATACCCGGCCATCTCCGCCGGACGTCGAGAGGCCAACTGGGACAACCTGCGCACCACCATCAGAGCGGGGCTCAGCGCGGGCATGTCGGGCATCCCCTTCTGGGGTCACGACATCGGCGGATACTGGCCCGAGCCCACGAAGGAGCTCTACATCCGCTGGGCCCAGCTCGGGGCCTTCAGCCCCATAATGCAGCTCCACGGGCGCGACGCTCGGGAGCCGTGGCGCGTAGACGACCAGACGGTCCGGATCTACCGCAAGTACGCGACGGTCCGCGCCAACCTGCTGCCGTATATCTACTCCATCGCCCGGCAGGCAGCCGACACGGGGATGCCGCTCATGCGCCCGCTGGCGCTGGCCTACCCGGGGGACGAACAGGCGGCGGCGATCGACGATGAGTACCTGTTCGGGCCCAGCCTGCTCGTCGCGCCCGTGTGTGACCCGGGGGCGGACAGCAGGGAGGTGTACCTGCCCGAGGGCGAATGGATCGACTTCTGGGAGAACACGGTCTACGTGGGGCCGGGCCGCCTCTCGCGGCCGGCACCGCTCGATACCATCCCCGTGTTCGTGAAGGCCGACGGCATTGTCCCCATGGAGCTGGTGCGCGGCCGAGCCCCCGGCGACGAACTGCGGGCGGCGCCGGAGCTCACCCTCGACGTGTACCCGTTCGCCAGAGGCGAGTTCGGGCTGCTGGATCAGGGCACGAACACCAAAGTGCGAACGCAGCGGGACGGCGCCACGCTGCGCCTGCACGTGGAGCACAGGAAGCGCCACTGTGTGCTGCGGGTGCTGTGTGGGGAGCCGAAGAATGTGGAGGTCGGCGGCACGCACTTCCCGCCCATCACCAGCAGGCGCACCTGGAGCTACAACGAGCGCACTCAGCGGCTTCTCGTCCGAGTCGCCTCCCACCAGCGCGCGGACGTCACCGTGACGGGCGCGCGCCTGCCCGTGCTGTTCGCCAACATCGGCCATCCGCACACCGTGTGCAGCACGGAGGCGCAGATGACGGTCGAGGCGGACGTGCTGAACCTCGGGGATGAAGCGCAGCCAATGATGCACTGGACGGACAATACGGGCGCTGACGGCCAAGCGCCCGGGTCCAGGGATCCAGAGGGACAAGACCGGTGGCGCTTCGTTGCGCCGCTGTCCGGGCCGACGGCCGGGCCCGGGTACATACGGTTCTGGCTCGTCGGCGGGGCGGAGCCGACGGCCGGCCCGGTGACGCAGATACGGCAGACGACCTTGACGCCACCGGTAGACGTGGGGCTGGCGGTGGCAGGATCACGCACCGTGGGCCGATCGCCGGTGCCCGTCGAGGTGACCATCTCGAACAACTCGCGCAGGACGGCGACGGGCACGGTGCGGCTGTCGGCCCGGGGAAGCAAGACGATCGCGCCGGCGGATACACAGGAATACACAGTGCCGGCGCTGGGCTCCGAGAAGCGGGTCCGCTTCGACGTGACCTTCCCGGAGGACCTCCGCGTCGGCGAGCACCGGTTCACAGCCCAGGCGCAGTGGCAAGACCTGATGATGCGCCTGGCGACCACCACGGTGACGAAGCAGCCCACATGGGCCATCATCGGCCCCTTCGACAATCCCCGCGGGCAGGGACTCAGCAGACGGTACGACCCGGAGAAGGCGCTCAACATCAACGCGGCAGTGCGCGGCAAGGGACGGCGGTGGGTAAAGTGGCACCGCTATCCGTCGGAGCGCCTGGCGCGCGATGGAATGCTCGACTTCAGGGCGGCATATCCGGGCGAGTCCTGGGCGTTGGCGTACGCGACGGCGTGGGTCAATTCGCCGGTCCAGCGCCAGGTGGACGTGCGCGTGGGCAGCGACTTCCCCCTGGTGGTATGGGTCAACGGCGAAGAGGTGCTCCGACCACGCCAGCAGGCCCGGGTGGCCCGGCCGGACCAGGACACGGCAACGGCCCGACTGAGGCGAGGCCGGAACGTCATACTCGTGAAGGCCACGGGCCGCCTGGCCGGGGGCAACTGGCGTGTGTACTTCCGGATGACCGGCACCGACGATGCCGGCCTCGCCGACCTCGTGGACCTGGGCGCCACGTACTTCCAGCCACTGCCGGCGGCGAAGCTGGCCGACTGAGGGGCGCTCAGCTTAGCTCTCC
>JASFTE010000653.1:0-3488 GCA_050114035.1 Armatimonadota bacterium
GTACTGACCATCGGCGGCGGCGAGGCGTCTCCGGAGGGGAGACAGATCGTGGGTGGAGGCCATGCAGGCCCGGGCGAGACGGCCGAGTGCATCGCCGCGGCCCCGGATGCCGTGCACCTGGAACGCTTCGACGCGGATGCCACCGCTCTCCCGCGCTACGAGGGCCTCGACCCCGAGACGTACAAGGAGGGGCTCTCATCCGAGGCCCACGAGGGGCTCGAGCGTCACATGGCGCGGACGCACTGGGAGTGGGACCCGGAGCTTCCGGACAGAGCGACGCCGGAGGCGGCCCGGCAAGTCGTGGACGCCATAGCCGATGGGCTCGCGGCGAAGGTCAACGAGTTGCTGGCCGACGTACGTGGCGGGAACTGAGGACGGCGCCACAGTACGCCGCCGTCAGCCCTGCACCGGCTCGGCCACGGCGAAGTTGCCCGCGAAGTTGTCCAGCTTGCGGATGGGCTCGTCGGGGACGTGCGCGGCCACGACCTCGCCGACGAAGATGCTGTGATCGCCCGTCTCGACTTGCTTGTGCAGTCTGCACTCGAGATGCGCCGCACAGCCCTCTATGAGCGGCACGCTGGTGACAGCCGGCGGGCTCGTGGCGATGGTAATCGCCTCGAACTTGTCCACGTCGGCGCCGGAGTGGGAGCCCGCATAGGACACCAGCTCGGCCTGCCCCTCTCCGGCCCACGCGAGCACGAACTCGCCCGTCTGCTCGATACACCGGTGCGTGTACCGCGTCGTGCCCACGGCGACCGCCATCATCGGCGGCGTGCCGGAGCATATCATGCACCACCCGGCGGGCATCACGTCTGGCTTCCCCGCCTCATCCCGGGACACCACGAGCACGATCCACTCCGGGTACTTCTGCTTGATGGCCTCCGATACCGACACTTGACGCATGGTGGAGCCCTCCTACTCGGCGGACCTCAGCACGCCATATGTGCAGCGCGTCCTCTGCCGAATCCTCCCATGCCGTGCTTCTCGTACGGCCTCGCCTTCACCTGCGCACCGCCATTCATTGCCGATTCGCCGGCCAGTGGCCCGATGCGCGGCTTGCGTGGGCGGCGCGAGTTATGCTAAAATCACAACTGGTTGCCCCGTGGCGGGGAACTCCGGCACGGCGGAGACGTCAAAGAACTGCGGGTGGCCGACGACAGCGTCCGCAAGGAGGAAGGGTATCCCATGCTGGGGGCGCGACGAGCAGCGTTCTACACAGCTATCATTCTCATCATAGGCATAGCATGCGTCGTCCCATTCACTGGCTGCGGCGGGGGTGGCGGCGGCGGCGGGGGATCGGCCGATGTCACCGGGCGCGTGCTTGACGATGGCACGCTGGACGCCGTGTCTGGTGCGACTGTAAGCGTGAGCGGCCGTAACGCCGTGACCAACATCAACGGCTTCTTTGTCATCAGCGGAGCGCAGACAGGGTCACCGGCGTTCACCATCAATGCCGCCAGCTACGACACGCTCAATTCGCCTCCGCCTGTACCTCTCGCCCCGGGGGCCAACGACATCTCCGCGACGCCGTTCTTCCTGCAGCCGACGCGCTTGGGCAGCAACCGGGGAGCCGTCACTGGCATCGTGCAGACCCTGGGCGGGGCGCCTGTTGGCAACGCCAGCGTCAGCGTCCAGGCCGGCGGCCAGCCATTCACGGCCAAGAGCAAGACGAGCGGCGGATTCACGGTCTACAACGTCCTCTTCGGGCCGGGAAGCCTGTCGGCCGCCGGATCCCTGGGCGAGGGCACGTACGGCCCTGCCGGCATTACCGTGGATCAGCCCCAGGAGACCGTGGGCGTCATCAAACTCACCACCGGGCCGCCGCCGCCACCGCCGTTCCCGTAGTGAGCGCGACTCGACGCTCGCCGATAGGCGGTCAACAAGCACCCCTCCAGACCGGGCACGCCCTCCGGATTGGCATGGGCTCCACCCATTGTGCCGACGCTCCGCGCAACTGAAGGCCCGGGGCGCAAATGCTATCCTGAGCTTTACCGGATGCGCGTGACCGAACCGGCGAGGGGTGCTTTTCGCATTGTGCGCGCTTGCCGGGATCACTGGACCCCGCAGGCGGAAACGCGGCAGCGGCGCCCCACGGCAGTGAGCGACGAAGCCGTGAGACAGACATCTTCCCTCATCGCGTTTGTCGTTCTCGGAATCGGGGCTGCCCTGGCCGCGGGTTGGCTGGTGCACTGGTCCGTGAGGCGTACGCAGGAGGACGCGCGGCTGGCCCGCACACCCCGCAAGCGGGCGCCTCGTACTCCGCAGGCCAAGATCGTGCGCCCGCGCCTCGAGGCCTATGACGAGGAGGGGCAGCGCACCTGGGCGCTCCGATTGGATCAGGCCGAGCTGGGCCGAGGGGGCGCCGATGTGACCGGCGCCGGACTCCGAGAGGGCGTCATCTACGATCCCGAGACAGGAGAGGGCGTTGTGCGCGTCGTCGGGGACACCGTGACCTACAACCTGTCCACGAAGAACTTCGAATTGAGCGGGAACGTCCGGGTGGTGAATGACGAGGGCCTGTTGCTGACCATGGCCCGGGCATCGTACATCGAGGCGGAGAAGAAGCTCACCTGCACGGGCGATGTGGTTGGCTCTGACGAGGATGTCGTGGTAACCACCGCTAAGGCCCACTACTGGCCGCACGACGACGTGGTGCACTGTCCGGGCGAGGTCGAGTGTCGGACGCAGGACGGTACGGAGCTTCACGGCCGTGACATGCGGATTGACTTCGAGGCCAAGCGCCTCACTATGGGCCCCGTCCGCGGGAAGATCTACCTCGAGGAAGCCAGAGAGCGGACGGAGGAGGGGAATGCGGGATGAGACCTGGACGCTCCGGTACGCCGTGGCGCCCGGCGCTGTGCGTGCTGCTCGCGTTGGTGCTCGCCCCGGCAACGCTGGGCCTGATGACGTCCGGCACGCTGGCACAGCAGAACGAGGCCGCCCCGGATGAAGCAGCGACCGTGGGACCCCGGAACGCGGAAGATGGCGAGCAGAAGGAGCGCAAGCGGTCCCAGGAGCCCATCGAGGTCGTTCACGCGGACCACGCCACTGTGGAGCAGTTCGACGAGCGCGACGAGTCACGGTTCCTGCTTGAGGGCAACGTCCATCTCCGGCAGGAGGACGTCAACCTGTTCGCCGACGTCGTGACGATGGATCAGGGCAAGGAGACCGCGGAGGCCACCGGCAATCTGCGGGTTGTTGACCCGGAGAACGTGATCGTAGGGGATTTCCTGGCCGCCGACTTCGACGAGGGCCGCATCACGCTCACCGGCAACGTCCGCCTCGTCCATGAAGAGACCGAGGCGGAGGACGAAGGCGACGCGGCAGACGCGAACGAGGGAGAGGACCCGCCTGCACAGGACGGCGACGAACCGGACGCAGACGGCGGGGAGCCGAAGAAGAAGACGGTGGTCATCTGCGACCGACTGCACTACTACTACGACGACAAGCGCGCCATCTGCGTGGGCAATGTGGTCGCGCAGCAAGAG
>JASFTE010000654.1:0-3485 GCA_050114035.1 Armatimonadota bacterium
CGTCGCGCAGGTCGTGGAACGCCACGCGCTGGCCGCCGGAGATCCACTGTTGGCAGGCGACGCGATGGGCATCCTCCACGGTGACGTCCGTGGCCAGGACCTTCACCTCGCCCGTTGCCCGCTCGACGATCCGGATGTCGCCCTCGTGCGCCTCGGGGGTCGTCGAGGTGAACATCACCAACCATCTCCCGTCGGGGCTCTCGGGCGAAACATTGAAGTACGAGTGGATCGAGTGCCGCTCCTCATCCGTGAGAACTATCGATACCTTCACGCCATCCCTCCATGCGGCCAGCGGGCCGTCTCCTTCCCCGGCCGCCACGGCCAGACAGCCGAGACAGAGCGCCGAAGTGTTGACGGGTACCAGCAGCCGCCTGCGAAGCATAGGCCTCACTCCTACTCAACCGGAAAGCGCGGATACGGCTGGCGACATTGGGTCGCGGCGAGCCAGCGGAGGATCTGATCGCGCAGCTCACGCTCGATCTCCACCGAGCCCGGTCGCCCGATGAGATTCGTCCGCTCCTCCGGGTCGGCGGCCAGATCGTGGAGCATGAAGCCAGCGCCCTCGGCGTCAATGGCGTACTTGAACTGTGCGGTGCGGATCATGGTGGTGTCGTTGACCTCGCTGGAGACCGCCTCCCGATGCCGGCCCGTCTCGCCCCGCAGCACCGGCCACAATGACCGGCCGAGCGCCCGCGTGGATGGCTCGGCTCCGACCGCCTCGAGAAGAGTGGGGAATACGTCAATGCTCTCCACCAGCGCCTCGCTGGTCCGCCCGGCCGGGATCTGCCCCGGCCAGCGAACGATCAGCGGGATGCGCTCCGATCCGTAGTAGAACACCGACTTGCTCAGCCGCCCGTGGTCGCCGGCCATGTCGCCATGATCGGACCAGAACACCACGAGCGTATCGTCCAGCCAGCCGCGCCGCTCGAAGGCGTCCAGAATCCGGCCGCACCAGTGGTCAACGAGGGAGATCTTGCCGTAGTAGTTGGCCCGGATCTTGGCGATGTCGTCGTCCGTCAGCGCGGGCCGCCTCCGGGTCATGCGCTCGGCGGCCTTCTCCGGTATCCAGTCGGGGGGATCAGACGGCGGGATGGCCGGCGGCATGTCGGACGGGTCGTACATCGTGGCATAGTCGCCGGGCGCATCCCACGGCGAGTGCGGGCCGCCGAAGCCCACGAAGAGACACACGCTCTGGTCGCCGTCGTAGCCCGCGGCCCACTCCGCGGCCACCCGGCCCACGTAGCTGTCGAGGAACTCCTCCGTGGGCAGGGGACTGGGCCAGACGGCCCGCCCGCCCATCTCCCGCCGGCGCGCGTAGTCGTCGCGGTACGCCTGCAGCAGCCCGAGCTCCTGCCAGCGGTCGGTCATGTACGACTCCGTGCGCACCGTCGCCAGCGGCCCGGTGACCTCGTGCACGTGGTCGAGGCCCCGGGCGTGCATGTAGGGCTCGCGCTCGCGCATGTGCCCATCCCCGTGGGCGTAGAAGTGCGACTTGCCGATGTACGCCGTGTGGTAGCCGGCCTGCTGCAGGTGGTGGAAGAACGTCTCGTCGTCGGCCGGCAGCTCGCCGGCGTTCGTCCAGATGCCGTGATTGTGCGGGTAGAGGCCGCTGACGAAGGACGCCCGCGTCGGCATGCACAGTGGACTGACCGTGGAGGCGCCGGAGAAGCAGACGCCCTCGGCGGCGAGCCGGTCCATATGCGGCGTCCGGACCGCCGCGTGCCCGGCGCAGCCCATGCAGTCGGCACGCTGCTGATCCGGCATGAGGATGAGGATGTGTGGTCGCTGATCGGCCATGGGCGCTCCTCTGGCTGGGGAATCTCGTCCGCCGGTGGAATGTTGTTCACGTCCGACCGCGGTCCTCCCTGCGGCGCTCGCGGCCTGCAGGAGCCACCCGCTGCCGAGCGGAAACAGGGCCAACCGAACCACGACAATCTGCTGAGGCACGCCTCAGCACTCAGGAGGAATGAGCATGCCGACCATCAAGTTCCTACCGAGCGACGTCTCCGGGGAAGTGGCCGAGGGGACCACGGTGCTCGATGCGGCCGAGGAGCTGGGCGTCGAGGTACCCAGCGTCTGCGGCGGCATGGCCGCCTGCGGCGCCTGCCTCATCGAAGTGCAGGAGGGCGCGGCAAACCTCGCGCCACACACCGACGACGAGGTAGACTGCCTCGAGACCATCGACGTCGATCCGACGCCCGAGAATCGCCTCGCCTGCCAGGCCCGGATCACCGGGGACGTGGCGGTCCGGGTGCCCGACGAATAGCCGACGTTGCCTCGCTTGCCGCCCTGTGCTATAATCCGCGCTCGCGGTCGAACCGGTCGTGGATCCCAAACGTGTCTCCCAACCACACGCGCAGCGACTCAAGCGAACCGCAACGACCCAGAAGGGAGCCGTCTTTCATGTATAGGATAGCCGTTCTTCCGTGCGATGGAGTGGGGCCGGAGGTGGTGCGCGAGGGGAAGAAAGTCCTGAAGGCCGTCGCGCGCAAGTGCGAGGTCAAGTACGAGCTCATCGAGTATGACGTCGGGGGAGACAAGTACCTGGAGACCGGCGAGGTCCTCCCCAAGTCCGTGTACGACGAGCTCGGCACCATGGACGCCATCTACCTGGGCGCGGTGGGGCACGACGACGTGCAGCCGGGCATCCTGGAGAAGGGCCTCCTGCTCGACATCCGCTTCGGGTTCGACCAGTACGTGAACCTGCGCCCTATCAAGCTGTACCCGGGCGTGGAGACGCCGCTGAAGGACAAAGGCCCCGAGGACATCGACTTCATCGTCGTGCGGGAGAACACCGAGGACATGTACGTCGGACTCGGGGGGCAGTTCAAGCGGGGCACGCCCGACGAGGTGGCCGTCCAGACGGCCGTGTATACGCGCAAGGGCTGCGAGCGCATCATCCGGTACGCCATGGAGGTTTCGCGCAAGAGGGATCGGGACAAGACGGTCTACCTGTGCGACAAGGCGAACGTGCTCACCTTCGGCCACGACCTCTGGCGCCGGACATTCGCGGAGGTGGGCGAGGCCGACTACCCGGACATCAAGCGCGACCACGCCTTCGTGGACGCCACGACCATGTGGATGGTGAAGAACCCGGAGTGGTTTGACGTCGTCGTCACCACGAACATGTTCGGCGACATCATCACGGACCTGGGGGCCATGATCCAGGGCGGGATGGGCGTCGCCGCCTCCGGCAACATCAACCCGGAGGGCGTGAGCATGTTCGAGCCGATCCACGGCTCCGCGCCCCGGCACGCGGGCAAGGACGTGATCTGCCCCATCGCGGCCATCTGCGCCGGCGGCATGATGCTGGAGCATCTGGGCGAAGCGGAAGCGGGGCAGATGGTGGAGGACGCCGTTGCGGCGGCCCTGGGGAGCGGCCGGCTGGGGAACCTCTCCAGCAGCAGCGGCGTGAGCACCACCGAGCAGGGCGACATTGTGGTCGAGTACGTGGAGAAGCAGTAGGTGTGCCGCCTGAGGGGGGG
>JASFTE010000655.1:0-3475 GCA_050114035.1 Armatimonadota bacterium
GTCGAGGACGCGGAGCGCCTCGTCGAAGAACTCCGGCGAGCAGAGCAGGTGGGCGCGCTCAGGCCACGGGTATGTGGCGCCGACGAGGAGCCAGTCCTGCCTGAGGGCCCCGGCCGCCTTGACAGCGTCGCGGGCCCTATCGTACTGCGCCGTCTGCCGCTCGCCTTTGCCCCAGTGGGCGATGGCGATCGCCAGGTCGCCGCCCTGCGCGGCAGCGTCCGCCGCGGCGGCGAAGCCCGCGACGTTCTTCGTCACGGTCTCCCACGCCGAGGACCAGATGTTGACGGCGAAGCCGGCCTGGGCCTCGCGCTCATCCACGAACACCATGAGCCGCGGGCGCTTCGGGTCGCTGCGGCGGCGCTCCTGGGAGGAGACGACGCTCACCCACGTGCCCCACGTGGCCCTGTGCCAGCGGCCGCTGCGGAGCTGGCAGCGCAGCTCGGCCCCGGCGCGCTCGCCGAGGGCATCGCGCAGGCGCTCACCCAGATCGCGAAGCCGCGGATGCAGCTCGTCGCGCATGTACTCGACGCGGGCGGCATCGTCCCGGTCGAGGAAGATGAGGAAGTCGTCGGGCTCGAATGTCGCGCCGCTCATGCCTGGCCCTCGGTGGCTCAGCGGAACCGCAAGGCGTACAGGTCGGCATCGCGCAGCTGGAATCGCAGGCGGACGGGCCTGCCGGCGAGTTGACCGATGTCGGTGCCGCCCTTCCACGTCACCGTGCGCTCCAGCGCATCGCCGAAGATCAGCGGGCAGTCGTCGAGGGCGAAGCCCGGGATCGGTGTGCCGCTCTCGTCCTGGGCTTCGATGCGGATGCTCCCGGCGGCCGAGGTGGAGAAGTTGATCTCGAGCAGGCTGCCGCTGAAGACGAGCGGCTTCGTGACGAGCTCGCCGCCGCTCAGGGGCGCCTGCACCGATACGAAGCCGTCCACTCGGATGGTGAAGCGCCGGAGGCGGTTGCCGCGCGGGTGCCGGGCGGCCTCGGTGACGTAGATGGAGATCTCGTCCGGAGCTGCGTCGATGTGCGACTGCGTCTCCACGAGGCCCCAGTTCTGGTAGTTATCGCCGTAGAACCAGGCGTCTCTGGTGCGCAGGCCCGGGCGGATGAATGACTCGGGCCAGACGCAGAAAGTGGTCGCGTCGCGGCTGCTCATGAACATGCCGTCGGTGATCGCGGTGCCGAGCCGCCGGTTCGAGCTGGCCACGAGCTGGCGACGCTCGAGCTGGGGGAGGGCCTTGGTGGACTCGGCCCACTCGTGGTCGAGGTAGCGCGTGGGGAAGCCCAGGAAGATGTGGGGCGCGCGGTAGTAGGGGATCACCTGGTTGGTGTAGAGCTGGGAGACGCGCCCGGGCGAATAGGAGAGGAACTCGGGCTCGGTCCAGTGGACGAAGTCCTGGGAGGTGCAGGTCCGGATGTCGCGCCCATCGCGGAAGTCGCGCACATACGCCCGATACTCAGCGCGCAGCGAGTCCCAGAAGGCCACGTTCTGCGAGTCGAAGGCGCCCTGCGTGATGACGGGCTCATCGCTCACCGGCGACCAGTGGATGGCGTCGGGCGAGTGGAAGGCGAACAGGAGCTGGGTCTTCCCCTTCTCGCCGCGCCCGACGGCCTTGTACCGCGCCTCAGGCTTGCAGTTCGGGTTGGCGTCCTTGAAGGGCGTGAAGCAGTGCGCGCCGCGGCCGTCGAGGATGATGTTGTTCTGCTTCGAGCCGTCGAACTCGACGAGCCCCAGCTCGGGCCTGGTCCAGTGGATGCCGTCGTCGCTCTCGGCGTAGCAGACGACTTCGCGGTGCGGGGAGGAGTACTTGCCCTCGGCGAACTCGAGGTGCGAGCCGCGGTAGTACATGCGGTAGAGCTCGCCGTCCCGGAAGACGGTGGTGTAGCCGCTGGAGTTGCCCTCCCAGGGGGCATCGCGCACCAGGGCGAGGTCGCGCGCGATGGGATGGTGCAGCACGCGCCGCGCGCCGCGGCCTATCCGCTCGATCAGGTAGTCATCGACGAACAGCTCCAGCCGGGAGCCGATATCGATGGGCTCGGCGGCCTGCGCGGCCGAGGCCGTCATGAGCATCACCGCCAATCGTGCTGTGCTTCGAGACACGGCGATCACCCACATGCTGCGCCCGGCGCTATCTGATTCCCTCGGCCCGCATCTGTTCCAGGGCGCTCGTCATGATCGCTTCCATCCCCTTCGCCGCGGGCGCCGGCTGGCCGTACTCGTAGTAGCTCACGACCTCGTAGCCGCCCTCGTCGATCATCGCGGAGGTCGGGAGGTACATCTGCATGCCGTCGGTGTAGCCGAGCGGGAAGGTGACGCCTCGGCCCTGGTAGTGGGCCAGGATGTGGAGGCCGAGCCCGGCGACAGCCTCGCCCTCGAGGCCGATGAGGCGGAGGCCCGCGCCGAGCTGGATGCCGTGCAGGAGGACCGGCACGTGCGTGCGGGGCGTCTGGCCGCGCTCGCGGCGCTCGATTTGCCGCGCGGCCCACAGGCTCTGGATCTCCTTGGCCGCGTCACCGGATGCCATGGAGTCGAGCGCGGCCCGGTCGGGAGCCGGCTGCAAGGGCCACTGCATCTCGATGAGCGAGCAGTGGATTCCCGGCTCGACCGGCGCGAGGCCGGCTTCGATGGTCCGGAGGACCTCCCCGGCCACGATGCGCCCGGCCCGCGCGACCTCGTCCCATGTGCCGCTGCGCCACTTCTCGCCGCGGCCGATCACGCTCGCCTTGGCATCGCCGCCGGTGCCCTGGAGAAAGAGGCTGCACTCGGCGCCGAGACGCTCGTCGAGCATGTCCATCGCCGGTCCGGGGTAGTCGGCGGAGATCTGGAAGCCGCCGATGGTTGACGGGTGGCAGGAGACGGAGAACAGGAGGCACACGGGAGGTCCGTCGTCGCCCTTGAGGAGGCAGACCGGCAAGTGGTCGCACGTGACGCCGTCGGGGTGCGGCGCCCAGAGGATTCCCCCCTCGCCATCGGGCTTGCGCCGGCTTACGGGGAGGGTGGTGCGGCCCGCGCCGGCCCAGACGGTCACCTGGACGGCGCGTTCGCGCGCGCGCAGGGCGGCCTGCACGATGGCGCGCTGCAGCGCGTCTCGATGTCCGGGGTCGTCCGCGGCCACTCCATAGGCTGCGTAGCCCCACGTGGTGCCGACCACGGGGCCGCAGTGGGTGTGCGAGGCATTCAGCAGGATCTGCTCTGGCAACAGGTCGAGCCTGTTGGCGATGGCCGTCTTGTACCGGTCGGCGTCCTCCCGGCCGAAGAAGAGCAGGTCGAAGCCCATGATGAGGGCCTCGGCGCCGTCGTGGGAGAGGTACAGCGCGCGGACGAAGAGGTCATCGTGGACGCCTTCGCACCCCTGCTGCCGGTCGCGGCTCCCGAAGCCGTACATCGCAGCGCCCAGCGGCGGCGTGATGCGGACTTTGGCGAATCCGGCTTCCATGGGTTCCGCATCCCTCATGGGGGCGTCACCGAGAGTCGGGCCG
>JASFTE010000656.1:0-3473 GCA_050114035.1 Armatimonadota bacterium
CACAGTATCGCCCAGACGCGCCACGTCCGCGGCCGTCACGTCGTACCCGGCCGGGTTGTTGACGATGGTCTCGCTCCCGCCAGCCAGGTCGTACAGCACGAAGGTCACCCGCGTATCCCCCGCCAGCTCCACGAAGTCGTGCCCCACGCCGGCCCCGTCCAGCGACGCCCGCAGCGACGCCCCGATGGGCCCCCGGCCCACAAACCCGGTCGCCAGCACATCCGCCCCCAGCGCCCTCGCCGCCTTCGCCACGTTCACCCCCTTGCCCCCGGCGTGGAGCCTGGCCTCCCTGGAGCGGTTCACCCCGCCCACGTCCAGCGACTCGAGGATGGCCGCCACGTCAATCGCCGTGTTCGCCGTCACTGTGGTGATCATCGTAGCGCCGCCTGCCCCCCGCCGTTCCATGTTCGACGCCGGCCTGCGTGCGACCTGGCATCTTGCGCCGATACCTCCGAGGTGATATGATGCCCCTGGACACCGCGCGGGCCCCCACGGGGCCGATGCCGACGCGATGGGCGGAGACCGCCACGAGGAGCTGCGGAGCATGAGAGCGAAGCGCATGCCGCGACGCGTGTCGTTCAGTTCGGGCCATCGCCCCTCTGATCGCGTGTATCTCCACATGTTCTCCACGAAGAAGCCCATCGCCGTCCCGGCCCGGGCCGCCTTCGAGCCGCCTACCGATGTGTACGAGACGGACGCGCAGGTCATCGTGCGCACCGAGATCGCCAACGCGGACCGCGACCGTATGCAGGTCAACTTCGACCCGCCCACCGGTCAGCTTCTCGTCCGCGGGTACCGGGAGGACCCCGCCGCCGGCCAGGCGCGCGACTACCACCAGCTTGAGGTAGTCTATGGCACCTTCGAGCGCATCATCGAGGTCCTCGTCCCCGTCGAAGAGGACCAGATCCGCGCCGATTACCGTGACGGCCTCCTGCACATCTACCTGCCCAAGAAGAAGCACCGTCCCACCGAGCTTTCCGTAGACATCGAGTGAGCCCTCTCGCCGCCGTCCCGCGCGGCGGCGCACGCACCGGGGCCTTGCGACGGGGACAATATGCCTGACGAGAACGATCAACCCATCGAGCGAGGCGAGAACGGGGACGCGGAGCTGCCCAAGGCGCTCCCCGCCCTCCCCCTGCGGCGCAACGTCGTGTATCCGCAGATGATCTTCCCCCTCGAGGCCGTCGCGGGCCCGGAGGCAACGCTCATCGACGCCGCCCTGGCCGGACGAGGGATCATCGCGCTCGTCGCCACAAAGAATCCGGATGCCGAGATCTCGGCACCCACGGACCTGTACACGATCGGCACGGCCACGAAGATCTTCCGCATGATGAAGATGCCCGACGGCAGCCGCCGCGTCCTGTGCCAGGGCATCAGCCGCATCGAGATAACCAGGTGGGCCCAGACCGAGCCGTTCCTCATCGGCCGCGTCCGAGCCATCGCAGAAGCCGAGGAGAAAGAGGGCGACGAGCAGCTGGCGGCCTACCGCCAGGGACTGCTCCGCATCTTCAACAACATCGTGGACGAATCCCCCGCCCTGCCCGACGAGGTCAAAGTCCACGCCCTGAATGTGGAAAGCTCCGGCTCCCTGGCCGACCTCGTCGCCGCCAACCTCAACCTCGAGCTGCCCGAGCGCCAGGAGATCCTGGAGCTCATTGACCCCCTTGCGCGCCTGCAGCGCGTCACCGAGTTCGCCTCGCGCGAGCTCGAGCGCCTCAAGATCGGAAGCCGGATCGAGGAAGAGGCGCAGGAGGAGATGACCAAAGCCCAGCGCGACTACTTCCTGCGCCAGCAGCTCCGCGCCATCCAGAAGGAGCTCGGCGAGGCCGAGGGGCCCGAGGCTGAGGTAGAGGAGCTGCGCGAGCGCGTCGAGGAGGCCAAGATGCCCGAGGCCGCGCACGCCGCGGCCATGCGCGAGCTGGACCGGCTCGCCAGGATATCCACCGCCTCTGCCGAGTACACGACCGCCCGCACCTATGTGGACTGGCTGCTCGATGTGCCCTGGAGCCTCAGCAGCGAGGACAGCATTGACCTCCGTGCGGCCCAGCGTGTCCTCGACGATGACCACTACGACCTTGACAAGGTGAAGGACCGCATCCTGGAGTACCTCGCCGTCCGCAAGCTCAAGGACGACATGAAGGGCCCCATCCTCTGCTTCGTCGGCCCGCCCGGCACCGGCAAGACATCCCTCGGCCAGTCCATCGCCCACGCCATGGGACGCAACTTCGTCCGCATCTCCCTCGGGGGCGTCCGCGACGAGGCCGAGATCCGCGGCCACCGGCGCACGTACGTGGGCGCGCTGCCCGGACGCATCGTCCAGGGCATCAAGAACGCCGGCACGAACAATCCCATTTTCATGCTCGACGAGATCGACAAGCTCGGCGCCGACTTCCGCGGGGACCCCAGCGCCGCGCTCCTCGAGGTGCTCGACCCGGAGCAGAACCACGCCTTCAGCGACCACTACATCGACGTGCCCTTCGACCTCTCGCACGTCATCTTCATCTGCACGGCCAACGTGCTCGACACGGTCCCGCCGGCCCTCCAGGATCGCATGGAGACCCTCACACTGCCCGGCTATACCGACGCCGAGAAGATCCAGATCGCCCGGCAGTTCCTCATCCCCCGCCAGCTCGACGCCCACGGGCTCAAGCGCAGGCAGCTCCGCCTCTCCGACGCCGCCCTCAAGCGCATCATCGGGGGCTACACCCGCGAGGCCGGCCTGCGCAACCTGGAGCGCGAGATCGGCACCGTCTGCCGCAAGGCCGCCAAGGCCGTCGCCACGGGCCGCCGCAAGCCCGCGTCGGTGACCGTCAGGAACATTGAGGACTACCTCGGCGCGCCACGCTTCTTCAGCGAGACAGCCCTGCGCCGCGGCCAGGTCGGCGTCGTCTGCGCCCTCGCCTACACGCCCGCCGGCGGCGACATCCTCTTCGTCGAGGCCACCCGCATGCCCGGCAGCATGCGCGTGCAGGTCACCGGGCACATCGGGGATGTAATGAAGGAGTCCGCCGAGGCCGCCCTGAGCTTCGTGCGCAGCAATGCCAAGCGCCTCGGCATCGACCCGAACTTCTTCGAGAACACCGACATCCACATCCACGTCCCCGCTGGCGGCACGCCCAAGGACGGACCGTCCGCCGGCGTCTCCATGGCCACCGCTCTCGTCTCGCTGCTCACCAGCACGCCGGCCCGCTCCGATACCGCCATGACCGGTGAGATAACGCTCCGCGGCCAGGTGCTGCCCATCGGCGGCGTCAAGCAGAAAGTGCTCGCCGCCCACCGCGCCCGCATCAAACGCATCATCCTCCCGCGGCGGAACGAGAACGACCTCGAGGACATCCCCAAGGAGCTCACCGAGGGCCTCGAGTTCATCTTCGTCGAGCGCCTCCACGAGGTCATAGACGCCGCCCTCGAGAAGGAAGCCGCCCGACGGCGCCGGGCCGCAAAGCCGGCATAGCGACGACGACCACTCCACG
>JASFTE010000657.1:0-3467 GCA_050114035.1 Armatimonadota bacterium
AATCGTGGTGGCGTTTCGCCGCTCGAGAGTGGCCTTTCTCGCTCTGGCCTGGATGCTCATCGCGATGGCCCCCGTGTCGAACCTGGTCATCCTGGGCCGCCCCATCGCCGAGCCGCGCGCGTACGTCCCGTCCGTTGGCTTCTGCCTGCTGGTGGGGCTCCTGCTTCTCAGACTGCCGGAGCTGGCCCGGGCGCGGTCCGCCCGCACGGCACTCCAGAGGCTCTCGCTGGCGCTGTGCGTCTCGACGCTGGCGCTGTACTCCGGCCTCACGGTGGTCAGGAACCTCGATTGGGCTGACCGCGTTCGGCTGTACCGCGACACGCTCGCGAAGAACCCCCGCAGCGCCACTGCGCACTTCAACCTGGCGGGCATCTACGTCCAGCAGAACCGCCCGCAACTGGCGCTCCCGCACTTGAGGGAGACCATCGCCTTGGCACCGGCCCACGAGGAGGCCCGGGACAAGCTCGCCACGCTCTGCCGCCAGATGGCCCTGCATGACGAGGCGATTGGACACTACGTCTGGCTTCGCGACAATGGGCCCCCCGATGTCCAGGTCCACATCGGTCTGGGCGTTTGCTACGTCGGGAAGGGCTGGCGCGAGTCGGCCATGGCCGAGTTCGAGGAAGCCCTGGCCATCGATCCGCAGAGCTACCACGCCCACTATAACCTGGGCTTGATTCACATCGGCAAGCGCGAGTACGAGCAGGCGGCCGCCGAGCTGCGTCGGGCCGTGGCGCTGGCACCGGAGAGGGCGGCGGCCCATCACCACCTGGGCGTTGCCCATCACCGGATGGGACACAAGGATCTCGCACTGCGGGAGTACAAGGAGGCGCTCCGTCTGCGCGCGGACAACCCGGAGACGTGGCTGGCGGTGGGGGCGTGCTACCAGGAGTTGGGGAACGACGCCGAGGCCGTCCGCTCCTACCAAAGGTGCATTGAGCTCGGCGGCGTGGCGGCTGAGGAGGCAGCACGACGGGTGGCGGAACTGACCGGAGCGAGGGGATCGACTACCTGACGGCCGGCCGCTGGTCGGCTGCAGGCGCGGTGTGGCTGAGAGCATAGTGCGTCATGCGCGAGCATGCCCCAGTGCTGATTCTCGTAGCGCTCGTCGCCGGTGGGATCTTCGTCAACGCCCTCGGCGCCGAGTTCCTCTGGGACGACCACTACATCATAGTTGACAATGAGCAGATCCGCGATCTGGGACAGGCGGCGAGGTCCTTCGGCCTCGGCTACTGGCGGCGGATTCGGGAGATCGGCGGGCCGATGGCATACCGCGACTACCGCCCCGTCCCTGAGATGTCCTTCGCCGCCGACTATGCCATCTGGGGCGCGAGACCCGTTGGCTTCCACATCAGCAGCATACTCGTTCACGCTGCCAACTCGGTGCTCGTGTACTTCTTCGCGCACCGCATCTTCGGCACCCGGCGGGGGGCGGCGTTCTGCGCGCTGCTGTTCGCCGCCCATCCGCTCCACGTGGAGGCGGTGGTCTGGACCAAGGCACGGTCCGTGATGCTCGCCGTGCTCTTCACGCTGGCGTGTCTGCTCCTGTACCTGCGCCACTTGGAGGAGCCACCGGGGAGGCGTGCGTCGGCGCTGTACGCCGGGAGCCTGGTTGCCTTCGCGTTGGCGCTCGGCTGCAAGGCAACTGTGGCGCTGGTTCCCATCTTGCTGGCGGTGTATCTGTGGTGCTTTCCCGGGCGCGCAACCCGGCGGGGGCTGTTCGCGCTCCTGCCCCTCGTGGGGATGGCGGCCGCGCTGTTCGCCCTCACCGCCTCGCTGCCCGAGAGTCCGGAGCCTGACCTCGTCGTCCCGCCGTATCCTCGACTGCTCAGCATGGTCGGGACCGTGGGCGTGTACTTGAGGCTGCTGGCAGTCCCGGTCGGGCTGTGCGTGCACCATCGCTTCCCCGTGATCGAGTCCGTGGACCACCCGGCCCTGCTGAGCGCACTGCCGTGGGAGCTGCTGCTGCTCGCGGGCATGGTCCTCGCATACCGTCGCTCGAAGATCGCGTTCTTCGGCCTCGCCTGGATACTCATCGGCATGGCCCCACTGTCGAACCTCATAGTCCTCAGCCGGCCCATCGGCGAGCTGCGCGGCTATGGGCCGTCCCTGGGGCTATGCCTGGTGCTGGCGCTGCTGCTCCACAACATCCCTGCTCTGGCCCGGGCGCAATCGGCCCGGCGCGGGCTGCTGAGGCTGTCGATGGCGCTGTGCGGGCTCCTGGTCGCGCTGTACTCCGGCCTCGTCATCGCCAGGAACGTTGCCTGGGGCGACGAACTGCGGCTCATGCACGACACCGTGGCGAAGAACCCACGCAGCATCATGGGCTACACCACCATGGCCAAGGTCTACGAGGCGCGCGGGAGGGACGACCTGGCGCTCAAGTACTTCCGGCACACGCTCACGATCGCGCCGAACCATCTGGACAGCGTGGACCGGTTGTTCACGCTGTGCCGCAAGCTGGGGCTGAACGACGAGGCAATCGCGCACTACGAGCAGCTCGTGCAGTTGCGGCCACCGGCGGCCAGACACTACATCGGCCTGGGCATCGTGTACGCGCAGAAGGGGTGGCGCGGGAGGGCCATGGCGGAGTTCGAGAAGGCCCTGCGCCTCGACCCGGCGAGCCACGACGCGCACTACAACCTCGGCCTCGGATACATCTGGCAGGGCGACTATGACATGGCGGCCGCGGAGCTGCGGCAGGCCATCGCGCTGGGCGCAGACAAGGCGTCGGCCCACCACCACCTCGGCGTTGCCTACCATCGCATGGGCCGCAACGACCTGGCACTGCGCCAGTACCAGGAGTCGCTCCGCCGGGGGGCGACCGCCGACACGTGGCTGGCCATGGGCGCCTGCTACCAGGAGTTGGGGAGCAATCCCGAGGCCATGCGCTGCTACGAGAAGTGCCTCGAGCTTGGCGGGACACTGACCGAGGAGGCGGAACGACGCCTGGCCGAGCTCGGCGCCACCGAGCCACGCGGTCGCTGACCGCGCGCGCCGAAGGGCCGATCACATGCGAGCGCACGTCCCAGCACTGATGCTCATCGCTCTCGTCGCCGGGGGCGTCTTCGCCAACGCCCTGCACGGTGCGTTCGTCTGGGACGACCAGTACATCATACTCGAGAACGACGGCATCCGCGATGTGCGGCGCGCGCTGGCGTCCTTTGCCCCGGCCTACTGGATCCGCCTGCGATTCAGCGGCGACCCCATGGCCTATCGCGACTATCGGCCCGTCGCCGAGGTCTCATTCGCCGCCGACTACGCCATCTGGCGCCTCGACCCCATCGGCTACCACCTCACGAGCGTCCTGCTCCACGCGGCCAATGCCGCCCTCGTATACTGCTTCGCGTTCCGAGTCCTTGGGGACAGGCGCGCGGCCGTGTTGTGCGCTCTGCTCTTCGCGGTGCATCCGGTCCACGTGGAGGCGGTCGCGTGGGCCAAGGCGCGGTCCTCCCTCCTGGCGCTGC
>JASFTE010000658.1:0-3467 GCA_050114035.1 Armatimonadota bacterium
CGCGTACACCGCGCCCCACTGGCCGCTGCATGCCTTCCCGGAGGACATCGAGCAGTATCGGGGCCGGTTCGACGCGGGCTGGGATGTGCTGCGGGAGGAGCGCCTCGAGCGTATGGTGGACATGGGGATCATCGACCCCGGGTGGCGACTGACCGACCGCGACCCGACGCAGGTGCCGTGGGACGAGGCGGCGGACAAGGAGTGGCAGGCCCGGCGCATGGAGGTGTACGCGGCCCAGATCGACAGTATGGATCAGGGCATCGGCAGGATCGTACGGGCGCTCGAGGATACGGGTCAGCTCGACAATACGCTGATCATCTTCCTGGCCGATAACGGCGGGTGCGCGGAGGAGCTGCAGCCGCAGTTCGGCCAGAGCCCGCAGTCGAGCGCCATCCGCACGTCCGAGACGCGGGACGGCAGGCCGGTCACTCACGGCAACATACCCGAGCTGATGCCGGGCGGCGAGGAGACGTACCAGAGCTACGGCGTGCCCTGGGCGAACGTGTCGAACACGCCGTTCCGGCTATACAAGCACTGGGTGCACGAGGGAGGCATCGCCACGCCGCTCATCATGCACTGGCCGGATGAGGTGCAGGCCAGAGGCGAGCTGCGGCACCAGACCGCTCAGCTCCCGGACATCATGGCCACGTGCATCAACGTCGCGGGAGCCACGTATCCGAAGGAGCGCGGCATGAAGCGAATCGCCCCGCTCGAGGGGTACTCGATGACGCCGATCCTCGAGGACAAGCCAACCGCTCGCGAGGCGCTCTACTGGGAGCACGAGGGGAACTGCGCCATCCGGCAGGGGCAGTGGAAGCTCGTCAAGCGGTTCCCCGGCGATTGGGAGCTGTACGACATGGAGGCGGACCGGACGGAGATGAACGACCTGGCGGCCGAGGAGCCCGAGAGGGTGCGGGAGTTGGCGGACCTGTGGCAGGCGTGGGCAGACCGCTGCGACATCGAGCCGTGGGAGAAGGCGAATCCGAAGCTGCGTGAGGAGGCGGACGCGTAGGCCCAAGGCGTTACCTCGCCTCGCGACGATAGGCGTCCGGCCCGAACTGCATGGGCGGCGTGCCGGCCTCGTGGGCGCCTATGTCGGGCGCCTTGCCGGTGAAGGCGTCGTTGAAGTTGGGAATGCGCAGCCCGGCGTCGTAGCCGGGGCTGCTCGGCGCCAGGGCGAACTCGCCGGGGCCGTTGCGCGGATCGTACCGGGGCTCGCCGAGGATGCCGTGCCTCTGGTGATCGCGCCCGAAGGCCTTGATGCGACCGTTGTACAGGTCGTAGTCGAAATCGCTGTCCCTCGAGTCGCCCTCGACCTCGGCGACGCTCGGTCCCTGCGGCGTGGAGAGGTGCAGGATGTTGTCCCTCGAGATGTGGTTGAGGATCGGGCCGCCGTAGCTCGACAGGCCAACGCCGAGGCCCTGAGACGCCGTCATGCCGCGCTCGGGGGGCTGCTGCAGCGGTGTGTTGTGGAAGACGTACGCTCGCCCTCCGCCAAAACCGCGGCCGCTGCCTGCCTTGAGAAACGGCCCGCGCTTGTCCTCATCGGCGGCGTAGACAGCCGGCCGCGACGAGGGAATCGCCAGCAGGCAGCGAAGAGAGCGATGCGACTTCACTGACAGCCCTCGTCGCAGCCGGTATCCTCCTGTGCGTGTGCGGGCGGCGGCGCATCGCAACTCGCGGAGCGGCCGGTTCCCTGAAAGGCGGAGACAATGGTGAAGAAGGCAATCACACCGATCGCAGCGCTCGCCCTCGTCGTGGCATCGCTTCTGGTAGCCTCCGAGTCCCGTGCAGCCGACGGTCGGCATGACGCATTGGCCAAGGAGATCCTCGCGGCCACGGGCGTCAAGGGCGGCTTCGTGGCGCACGTGGGATGCGGAGACGGGAAGCTCACGGTCGCACTGCGGGCGAATGACAGTTACTCGGTGCACGGCGTGGATCGGGACCCGAGCAACGCCGGCCGAGCCCGGGACTACATCCGGTCGCTGAAGCTCAACGGAAAGGTGTCAGTGGACCGGCTGCGGAGCCGGCGCCTGCCGTACATCGACAACATGGCCAACCTGCTGGTGTCGGAGGACCTCGGCCCGGTGGCGATGGGCGAGGTGATGCGCGTGCTGAGCCCCAACGGCGTCGCGTACGTCAAGCGGGGCGATGCGTGGGAGAAGACGGTCAAGCCGCGGCCGGAGGAGATCGACGAGTGGACCCACTATCTGCACGATCCGAGCAATAACGCCGTGGCGCACGACTCGGCCATCGGCCCGCCGCGGCATCTGCAGTGGGTCGGCAGCCCGCGCTGGTCGCGGCATCACGACCACATGTCGAGCACGAGCGCGATGGTGTCGGCCAATGGGCGGGTGTTCTACATCTTCGACGAAGGGCCCAAAGCCTCCATCGAGCTGCCGCCGAACTGGCTCCTCACTGCCCGCGATGCGTTCAACGGGACGGTGCTGTGGAAGCGGCCGCTGGGGGAGTGGCACACGCATCTGTGGCCGCTGAAGAGCGGGCCGGCACAGCTCCCGCGGCGGCTCGTGGCCATTGGGGACACGGTGTACGTGACGCTGGCCATTGATGCGCCGCTGACGGCGCTGGACGCCGCCACCGGGGAGACGATTCGCACCTACGAGGGCACCCAGGCCACAGAGGAGATCCTGCAGTCGGACGGCGTGCTGTTCCTGCTGGTGAACGAGGGCGGGGGCGAGCGATGGGAGTCCAAGGCGAGCTACGCGACGGTCGCGGAGGTGAAGAGCGACGCACGGGAGAGGGCGTGGGATGCGCCGGCGAGGACGGTCATGGCGGTGCAGGAGGATAGCGGGGAGATTCTCTGGCGATCCCATAGCCCCGTCTCGCCGCTGACCCTGGCGGCCGATGCGCGGCGGGTGTACTTCCACGACGGCGGCAAGATCGTCGCCCTGGACCGCACGAGCGGCGAGCCAGTATGGACTTCAGAGCCGCTGGGGCGCTGGGAGAAGATGGCGACCTACTTCGGTCCGACGCTCGTGGTGTACGATGGCGTCGTGCTCTACGCGGGTGGGGAGGGCTTTGTCCCGCACCGGGGCTCGGTCGATACCATGACGGCGCTGTCGGCCGAGACCGGCAAGACGCTCTGGACCGCCGAGCATCCGCAGTCCGGCTACCAGTCGCCGGAGGACATTCTCGTCGCCGGCGGGCTGGTGTGGTGCGGGTCAACGACGAACGGGGGCTACTCTGGGGTGCACACGGGCCGGGACCCACGGACGGGCGAGGTGAAGAACGAGTTCGGGCCGGACGTGGAGACGCACTGGTTCCACCATCGCTGCCACCGGGCGAAGGCGACGGACAAGTACCTGCTGATGTCGCGGACGGGAATTGAGTTCCTGGACATCAACGAGAATCACTGGACGTGCCATCACTGGGTACGGGGCGGCTGCCTGTATGGGATAATGCCGTGCAATGGGATGGTCTACACGCCGGCGCACGACTGCGCGTGC
>JASFTE010000659.1:0-3461 GCA_050114035.1 Armatimonadota bacterium
TGTCTGCAGATGACGAGGGTGTTGCCGTTGGCCTTCCGGGTGACGTCGTGATGCGGGCCCAGGTACGTCTCGTGCGGGATCTGTCCCTCGGGGATGAACCGCCACGCCAGCTCGCCCTCCCAGTCGTACTCCTCGATGACCCCGTCAGTCGAGTGCATCCCGCCCCGGCTGACCAGCACGTTGCCGTTCGGGAGGAGTTTGGCACGGTCGGTGCCGTGCGCCGAGACATGGGAGGGCAGATCCCATACATTCACGTTCCGCCCGTTCATGTCGATGAGCGTCACCCGCGGCCCGCCGAACAGGATCGTGTACCCGCTGCAGCACCGGTGGGGCTCGTAGATCGTGGTTCCCGTCGGGTAGACGGTTCGCATGGCTCATCCTCGGTGCGTCTACTACCGGCTATACGCCTCGGCCACCTCGACAGCGATGGCGGACCACTCCGTCAGGCGCCTGGGCTCGCAGCGGACGGTGGAGATGTCCTTCAGGATCAGCTCCACGTGGCATCCCTGCCGGGCGGTGACCTCGAGGATTCCGCGGAGCTCATCTCGCACCAGGTCCGGCTGCCACTCGTCCGTGGCGACGTGTGCCGGGTTGGGCTTGGCCGAGTACACCAGCGTGTCGCCCACCGCCCGCGCGGCTACTTCGGCGTCGGCCGTCGGGCTCATGGATATCTTCCGCACGTTCGGGAGCATCTCCCGGGTGACGTCCACTTTCAGGTGCAGCGGCTCGCAGCAGCCGTAGTAGACCAGCGCGAAGCGACGCAGGCACCGGGCCTCGTAGTGCAGCGCGAACTCCCGATGCGCGTCCGGCGAGACCGCGGAGAAGATCTGGGCCATGCCGCCGCCCCAGAGGTCGCCATACCCGATGTGCTCGGGATCGAAGCCATCGCCCGGCAGCTCGTCCGTGTACCCGAGCCCTCCCTGGCCGACTATATCGTTCGTGTTGTTCAGGGCGAGAATGCCGAGGGCCTCATACTGATCGAGACGGGCCTCGTAGGCCCTCGTCAGCCGCTCCATCAGCGCGTGGACGTACTCCGGGCGAACAGCGATATCGAGCAGAACCGGCTGCACGCCCGTCCATTGGACGAGCCTGTCCCACGGCGCGATGTTGCAGCGGCCGAACCGGAGCCCCGTCACGACGCGCAGCAGACCGTCGAACGCGTCCTCCAGGACCTGCGTCTGCGCGCGCGTCTGCGCTTCGTCGCAGGTGATCTCCGGAATGCCGATCTTCTCGACGTCGCCCTCGTGCTTGATCTGAGCGTGGTAATCGTGCGAGAGTATCGAGCTCTCGACGGCCCGGAAGCCGCGCTGCGGGATTGTGTCCTCCTGCACCCGCACGCCGAAGTCGTCCCCGCGCAGCACGGGCTCCTGCCGGAACACCGGCTCGACGACCATGTCGCCGGGGAAGTTCTCCCACTGGTAGATCATCTGCCGGAGTTGCCTCTCGACACCTCGGCAGAAGCCATCCTCGCAGCGCAGGGCCAGCGCGTCCGCCGCGTCGAGCGCGATCTCGCTCCACGGCGTCTGGTAGATGTGAACCATCGGCCTGACGGAGTCGAGCTGGTTCAGCCGCCGCCACAGCTCGCGCTTCTCGTTCTGCTCAGGCAGTGCGGCAATCTCCGCGACCCTCTCGGCGAGTGATCTCACCACGCCCCGGTCCGGTGACGCAGTCTCCATGGTGCGCTGCTCTCCCGGGGGCTCTGGGCCCAGCGCAGTTGCCAGGGGCGTAGAAGCCCACGGCGGCAGGCCGATTGGGGCCTGCGAAGTGCCAGGGCTTCTCCTTGCGATGGCAGTGGACGACGGCACGGCCGTGCCCAATGCGCGCGATGCGGGACGCCGCGCCGGCACGGCGAGGTCAGCCGGGGAACCGGCGGGTGCTATACCTCCATGGCGTCGGCGTACACGAGCCGGCGCTCTGTGCCGCGGGCCGCCGCGATCGTGGCCCGTGTCGAAGCGGGCCCGTCGCTCACGAATGTCTCGTACTCCTTGAAGATGAGTCGGAATGGCTTGGAGCCGCGCTCCTCCGGGAGCACGGCCTTCCCCGTCCAGAGCACGCGGGTATCGCTCAGGGGTCTGGGCGTGAGCTGGACGACGCTGTTGGGCACCGGCACCCACCCGAGATCGCCCTCGACGTTTGGCCGACGCGTCTCGACGCTCACCTCGGCGGTGCTGGGCCCCTGGCCGGCGCCGGACGCCCGGTAGGCCACGCCAGTGAGCGACACGTTGACCGCCTTCGCGTCGCGAGCGTCGAAGGCGATCGTGGCAGCCCGATCCGGTGCGAGCTGCGCGAAGTCGGCCAGCACCACGCGAGACAGCTTCACGTCCGCGGTGGCCGTCTTCACCGAGTTGGGCTGATAGCGTGCCAGGGCCAGCCGGACGAAGGGGTAGTAGGAGGTGCCCGGGTCTATCTCGACATCGCAGTACCACAGCCGGCGGTCGCGATCGTAACCCACCTCGTGCCCCACAACGGTGACCCTGGCGCCCGCCAATTCGTCGAGGGTGAGACCACCCTCCACGGGCCCCGCACGCCGGAAGGCCTCCGGCGCGGGCGAGGACGTCGTCGCCGTCGTCGCCCAGAGTGGGTCGGCGCCCCATTGGGTGATGTATGGCTTGAGTTGGCTGGCACTGGGAGCGGGCGCGGCGGCAGCCGCGACGGCACGTGCCGCGAGCCGGAGCCTGCTCTTGCCCCCGCTGCCTTGCGGGAGTACAACGCCGAGCAGCTCCCCGTCGCCGGACGAGAACCACGGACGCTCCATGTAGACGCGCAGACCTCCGCCCGAGCGCGTGCTGGTCCGGCCCTGCCCCGTGTCCTTCGTCTCCCAGCCGAAGGTGGGCACGACGTACATGAGCTTCGGCGAGTCCGGGCGGGCGGAGCTGAGCACGTCCACGGTCTCGGGCTGCGAGGTGCGGGTTATCACCCTCTGTCCGGACTCGATCTGCTCGTCCGTGAACGGCAGATACTCCCGGAAGCGCGTCGTGGCCACGGCCGAGTAGGTCACTCGGCGGTACTTCGTATCGCCGAACTCGTGACGCTCCCCCAGGCTCAGGTCATCGGCGTCGTCCTCAACTGGGATCTCGGACACATGCGCCTTGCCGGGTACGGACTGCCACTCGGGCTCCGATAGCGCATCGAGGGGCTCGGACCACTCGGCGAGGATGTCCACCTTGGCCGTGCTCTTCCCGCTGATCGGGAACTTGTCGCCCAGGCTGGCATACGTCCTGCCGATGGCCTTCCCCGCGGACAGGTTGCGGAACTCGGGGATGATCAGCGGCTGCTGCACGGCATGCACCAGCACGAGCTCACGGAAGGGCGCGATCATCCAATGGCGGCCCTCGCTGGAGAGGCGCAGCAGGGATGTCGTCTTGGTGCTCGACTCGCCTGCATCGCTCATCCACCCCCACAGCCCCATCAGTCTCACGTCCTCCTCGTCCAGGTACGAGCTGAGGCGGACCCGCGCCATC
>JASFTE010000660.1:0-3447 GCA_050114035.1 Armatimonadota bacterium
GAGCATACCGTACACCGAGTCCACAACCGAGACGTCTGGCGGCGCGCTGCAGTTCAGCACCGAATTGCTCGAGGTCTCCATCACGCTCAACGTCACGCCGCACATCAACAACAGCGATCAGATCATGCTCGACGTCGATCAGGTCATTGACTCCTTCATCGAGTTCGTGGACTTCGGCCAGGGCTCGAAGGCGCCCCGAACTCAGAAGCGCAGCGCCCAGACATCAGTGCTCGTCGAGGACGGACAGACAGTGGTCATCGGCGGCATCATGTCCGACCGGGAGTCCATCAGCATCGATGGCGTCCCGATACTCCGCGACATCCCGTTCATCGGGAAGCTCTTCGAGCACAAGCGCAAGCAGAAGACGAAGACCGAGCTCATGGTGTTCCTCACCCCGCACATCGTCAAGGACGCCAGCCATACCGCGGCCGTCTTCGAGCAGGAGCGAAGCAAGCTCAGCCGCGATCCCTACACCGATCCCCGCCGACGCCCCGTCCAGCTCCCACCGGCAGAGGGCACAGAGGCTGCAGAGGATGCAGAGAACACCACCGCCGAACTAACGGGGACCGTCAACTGACGGCGAGGATTGCACGGGTGACAGCGCCGCGCGCTGCAGCGCGCGGCGCTGTTCGGTGGGCACTATCGGCTCGTGCCATGGGGGGGACGGCGGGCAGCAGGTGCACGGGAGCGGAGCGAAACTGCGGTGGGGGCCGGGCGGTCTAAGGGGGTGGATGGGGCACCGTTGTGGCGCAATTGACCCCTCGGAATCCCTGGTGCTATAATCGCGGAGTCCTCACGTCGGGCTTGGGAGCAGTCGCGTGGCCATCGTTCTCATCGTCGGGAAGTACGTCTTCCTGGCGCTCATGTACCTTTTCGTCTTCCTTGTGTATCGTGCCATCCTGCGAGACGTACGCCGGGGCGCGGCGTCGAATGCCGCACAGGACCGGGAGGCAGCACACGAGACGGGGATAGCTGTCGCCCAGGAGCCGGTGGGCGTTGCGGCGCGGGGGGAGGCGGAGACGGCGTGGCTGGTTGTGGTGCAGAGCCCCGACACGGACAGGCTGCGGACCGGGGCGATGCTGTCCCTGTCATCTGCCACTACGTTGGGGCGGAGCAGCGAGAACGCGATCGTGGTGCCGGACCGGTTCGTCTCGGCCAGGCATGCTCTGCTCTACGTGGCGCAGGGGCGACACCTGCTCCGAGACAGGGACACCACGAACGGCACCTTCGTGAACGGGGAGCGCATCCACTCGGACGTGGCCCTCAGCACCGGCGATCGCCTCGAGATGGGCACTACCATCCTGGAGTACAGGCAGTGATAGCGTGTGATGCGCCGCCGTGTGATGTCCGGGGACGACGGGGTGCAGCTTGAGCGGCGTCTGCTGCTGCTGGCGGGCGGCGTGCTGGTGGCCGGATTCCTGCTGGCGTCTCTCGCCATGGGTCAGTCGCCAGTGCGCACCGTGCGGGTGGTCCTTGTGCCCGGTGTGTTCCTGCTGGCCTCCTTTGCGATGGAGGGCGGCGGCATGCGCCGCGACCGCCTCATCCTGCCCCTGGTGGCGCTGCTGTGTGGCATCGGGATCTGCTGCCTGTGGCACGTGGACGAGTGGCGGATGGCCAAGCAGTTGCTGTGGATCACGCTCGGCGTCGCCATCATGGTAGGCACGTACCACGTGCTGCCGGAGCCGCAGCGCCTGGCGCGGTACAGGTATGTGTGCGGCGGTGTCGCCGCCGGCCTCATCATCGTAACGATGGTATGGGGACGCTCGGCGACGGAGGGGGGACCGAAGCTCTGGCTCGGGATTCCCCCATTCAGCTTCCAGCCCACTGAGGTGGCGAAGGTGCTCATGGCCGTCTTTCTCGCCGGGCTCCTCGCGGAGCGTTTCCCGGCCTGGCCGCCCTCACGCAACGGTCGGCATCGAGCAGCGCCGTCGATGCGGTACATGGGCCCGGTGGTCGCGCTGGTGGCCCTGTGCCTGGCCATGTTCATCGTCCAGAGCGATTTTGGCGCCGCGATGCTGTTCTTCGGGCTCTTCGTGGCCATGCTCTATGTCGCCCTCGGCCGCTTGCGCTACGTGCTGCTGAGCAGCGGGCTCTTCCTGGCCGGCGCGGGCGTGGCGTACCAGTGCTCGGCCAAGGTGGCAAGTCGTGTGGACATATGGCTCAATCCGTGGGGTTCCCTGGAGTACGGCGCCGGACAGATCCGCCAGGGATTGCTGTGCTTTGGCGAGGGAGGGGTCTTTGGGGCCGGATTGGGGCTAGGGATGATGAAACAGCTTCCCGCGCTGGGCACCGACCTGATCTTCGCCGTCGTGGGCGAGGAGTTGGGCCTGCTGGGCTGCGCAGCGGTGCTCCTGCTGTATGCGATGCTCGTGTATCGCGCCTTTCGTATAGCGTGGCGATCCACCGATGCCTTCTCGTCGCTGCTGGCCACCGCACTCGCCACCGTGCTCGCCGTGCAGACGCTGACGATCATCGGCGGCGTCACGGGACTGATCCCCTTGACGGGCATCACGCTGCCCTTTGTGAGCTATGGCGGCAGCTCCCTGGCCACGAACCTCGTGGCCATTGGCGTGCTGCTGGCCGTCTCAAGACGGCCGAGCCCGTAATCTGTGTCCAAGCAAGGCGTGTACGACTCCATGGACTTCCGTCCGAACGTGCGCAGGCTCGGCTTCGCTCTCCTGTGCGGCTTCCTCCTGCTGTTGGGGCGACTGACGTACTGGCAGGTGGTCGTCTCGGCCCGCCTGCAGGCCAGCCCGTACAACGAGCGGCCCAAGGCCCGCCGCGCGGCGACGCGGCGTGGCTCCATACTCGACCGCAATGGACTTGTGCTTGCCCGAACACAGGAGTTCGGCGAGCGCGTACGGGAGCGCATCTACCGGCTGGACGAGGCCACGGCCCACGTGCTCGGGTACTCCGCACGCGTACACGGCAGCGACGGCATAGAGCGCACGCAAGATGACGCGCTGATGGCCGCGGGCCCATATCGGACATCGCTCAAGCGACTCTTCTCCCCTCGCGGTGTGGGCTGCGACGTGACGTTGACGCTGGATGCGGAGGCCCAGCGGGCGACGTATGAGGAGCTCGCCATGCGGAGGGGAGCCGTCGTGGCGATGGCTCCCCAAACCGGGGAGATCCTCGTGATGGTGAGCGCCCCGTCATTCAGTCCGGCTGTCGTGGACGAGGACTGGGACGAGATCGTCGCGCGCACCGATGCGCCCTTGCTGAACCGCGCCGCAGCGCAACTGTATGCGTCCGATGCCGCGCTGCGCCTGACTGTTGCGACGGCGGTGAGTGATGCGGGCGCGGTGCGGCCGGCCGAGACGTTCCCGTGCGACGGACGGGCGCACGTCGGGGGAGTGGAAGTCGAGTGCCGGGCCCCGGGCGGACACGGCCGCGTCAGCCTGACTGAGGCCCTTGCGCTGCCGTGCAAGGTCACCCTCGCATCGC
>JASFTE010000661.1:0-3444 GCA_050114035.1 Armatimonadota bacterium
TACCCGGTGGAGACGAGCGGCTACCCCGACCTGCGGGACGCGCTGGAGAAGCACGCACTCAACGATGCGGCCATTCAGTTCGAGCCGGAGTCGTCCGTAGCGCTCGGCTTCGGGTTCCGGGCGGGCTTCCTCGGGCTGCTGCACATGGAGATAGCCCAGGAGCGCCTGGAGCGGGAGTACGACCGGGATCTCATCGCGACGGCGCCCAACGTAGTGTACCGCGTGCTCACGACAGAAGGCGAAGTGGTCGAGGTGGCGAACCCGGCCGAGTACCCCGAACCGGGCGCCATCGAGGGGACCGAGGAGCCGTACGTGCGCCTGGCGATCTTCACGCCGCCGGAGTTCGTCGGCCCCTGCATGGAGCTGTGCCAGTCACGGCGGGGCATCTTCAAGGACCACGAGTATCGCACTCAGCGCCGGGCCATCCTCAGGTACGAATTGCCCCTGGCAGAGATACTGCTCGACTTCTTCGACAACCTCAAATCCCACTCCCGGGGGCACGCCTCGATGGACTACGAGTTCATCGGTTACAGGGACTCCGATCTCGTCAAGATCGACGTGCTCATCAACGGCGACCGGGTTGATCCGCTGGCGTTCATCAGCCACAAGGACTTCGCCCAGCCGCGCGCCCGGGGCCTCGTGGACCGGCTGAAGGAGGTGCTGCCGCGGCAGCTCTTCGAGATACGCATCCAGGCGGCCATCGGCTCGCGCATCATCGCCAGCAGCCGCATCTCAGCGCTGCGCAAGCAGGTCACGGCCAAGTGCTACGGCGGCGACGTGACGCGGAAGCGCAAGCTGCTCGAGCGGCAGAAAGAGGGCAAGAAGCGCATGAAGCAGATCGGCACCGTCGAGGTGCCGCAGGAGGCGTTCCTCTCGCTGCTCAAGGTCGGGGAAGAGTAGCCGTCGGCCTCAATTCACCACCTTCAGCTCCTCGATGGCCTCATCGAGGGACTTCAGCTCCTCCTCCAGCTCCGCAATAGCCCGATCCTCGTGCACCTCATCGGCCAGCCGCTGCTCCTGCCCGGTGACGCGCATGGTGGTGGCGTCGATGGTGGACTCGATCTTCGAGAGCCGGAGCAGATACCGCGCCTCGCTCGCGTCGCTATCGGCGAGCAGATCCCGCAGCTTGCGCTTCGTCGCCAGCGTTGCCTCGATCTCCTGCCGCACGTCGTCGCGGTCGGCGTCCTCGAGCTGCCCCTCGATGTCGGCGATCTCCCGGTCGAGCTGCCTGCGGTCAACGGTCAATGCCGCGCCGCGGAAGGCCTCGATGTGCCGGGCCAGCTCCCGCGAGCCGTCGCGCAGTCGCTCCAGCTCCGAGCTGAGCTCGAAGGCGTCCTCACGCTCGCCCTCGACAGTGCCCGTGGCCGACTGGTACTTGCGGTCGATGCGGCCGAGCAGCTCCTCGACGTCGGACATGTCAACGAGAGGAAGCCTCCGGCGGCGGACGAGCACGATCGCCACGGCCGTCGCCCCGATGAGGCCGAGGATGAGCAGAGGGCCGGCGCGGCTGGGCCGCCTGGCGCGCCAGACTTCCAGTCGCAGGTCCCCGCTGAGTGACTCGCGCACCTCGGAGGGCGTGATGATGAAGTCGGTGACGAATCGGTCGACGTCTACCCGGGCGCCGACAGATTCGGGGATCTCGCGAGCGTCTTCAGGAAAGTGAAGCACACACTCGTGGGTCGATGGTGCGTATTCTGCCACCGCCAACTCGGCCGGCGACCACCGCACATAATGGTGCTGCCGCTCGAACGCGCCCGACTCGCCCGCGGTGTTCACCGCGTCGTAACTCCGGCCGTCGTAGGAGCACTTGAACGCGCCCCTGAGCACGACACGCGTGTCTTCCGGCTGCGCGCGCCACGGAAGTGGGAGAGCGACCTCGCGCCCGTCGAGGGGCACCCCAACCTCACTCACTCGCTCGAAGGCTCCCTGCCATCCCCCGCCGCGAGCCGGCGCGCCGATCGCAAGGGCTACTGACGCGATGGCTGTGACAACAAGCCAGTGCTCACCTCGCCGTATCCGCATAGCGCACCCCCTCAATGGATCCTCTGGTAGGCCGAGTACGTGAGCGACTTGGCCAGGTACTCGCCCAGCTCGGTGTTGGCCACGTGGCGCGTGCCGAGCCCGCCGATGACGTCCCGGTACGCGGCCAGGAGCGTCCCGTCGTGATCCAGGTCCGGATCCTTCCACTCCCGGGCCGCGACCCCCAGGAGCGCCATCTGCTCGTCGATGACCTTGGCGGCCTCACCGTTCTTTCCGCGCTGCAGCAGCGCCGCCGCTGTCTTGAGCGCCTCGCCCGTCCGGAAGCCCAGCTCGTTCTTCTTCACCGGCTGGCGGATGGAGGCGATCATGGTGCTCTCGTTCGGGGTGTAGTCGAGCCGCACGGACGCGCTCGTCTCCTGGTTCTTGCGGAAGACGATGTCCTTGTACTTGAGGTACACGTCGGCCACCTGGCGCGCGCCCTTCCCCGGCGGGACCTTGATCTCCAGCATGACCACGTGGCTGTCGCCCATGTAGAACTGCGGGATGAGCATCTTCAGCCCCGGCTCGTCCTCGATGTCCTCCCGGTCGGCCGTGATGCCCAGCTCTCGATAGGCCCGCTCGTCGAGCTTCCGCTCCGTCGTCTTGGCGGCCTCGACGGCGTCCTCCTCCATCTGGGTGGAGCCCAGGACCCGCACGATCTCGATGTCGTCGGCAAGCTTGATGCGAAGCCGGAGGGCCTTGGCGACCACGTGCGTGAGGTCCTCCAGCTCCTCCTGGAAGATCTCCCCGATGCTGACCGCGTCCCTCACGAAGTGGTAGTTGCCCTTGCCCTCTCGGGCGACGGTCATCATCAACTGCTCGTCGTAGTCGAGGCCCATGCCCACCGTCGTCGTCTGGATGCCCTCGTCGAAGGTCCCCGCCGCCAGCCGTCCGAAGGCGCCCAGGTCCGAGATGCCCGCCGTGACCATGCCGTCGGAGAGCAGGATGACCTGGTTGATGGCCTGCGGATCGAGGCCCTTCTTGACCTCCTGGTAGCCGAGCTTCAGAGCGGCATGGATGTCCGTGGAGCCGCCCGGCTGGAGCGCGCGGAGCTTCTGGTGCAGTGCCTCCTTGCTCCTCGCCTTCTGGGCCGGCGCGAGCACCTCCGGCGTGTCGTCGTAGATGACAACGGCAATGGTGTCCGATGCCGCGAGGCGGTCCACGACCTCGATGGCGGCCGCGCGGGCGTACTTGATCTTGCCCTCGCTGCCCATGGAGCCGCTGCGGTCTACGACGAGGCAGATGTTGAGCGGCGGGCGCTTCGGGGCCTCGCGGTCGGTGGCCTGGATGCCCACCTGCAGATACGTGCCGCCGCCCTTGGTCACGATCTTCGCGTGCTCGGTCTGTGCGCTGAGGCTAAGGGCCGTCTTCGTGGGGATCGGGAACGCCTGGGAGTATTCGCGCGTGAATGCCTCGAGCTTCACC
>JASFTE010000662.1:0-3436 GCA_050114035.1 Armatimonadota bacterium
TCGCCAGCGTGGGCTGCGGCCGGGGGGCCACATCGGCGGCACAACCACAACGGCCCGTTGTCCCCTACAGATGCACATTGAGCCCAACTTGCATAGCCGCCCTCGGGGACAGCCTGTACGTCGGAACGAGGGGCGGGCTGGCCGAGTTCGATCGAGGCACGAGGAAGCTCCGGCGACTGCGTACCCATGCGGACTGGCTCTCTTCGATGGAGATCCTCGGCGTGGGCGGCGATGACGAGTGGCTCATCCTCAGTACGCGGCGTGGCGTGACCGCGCGCCATCGGCAGACAGGCCGCTGCGTCTCTCAGGAGGGAGGCGCCGTCGGCGACCATATCGCGCGATGCTCAGATGGCAGGTTCTGTGTCGTCGGTGGCGGCGGAAGCTACACCCGCGAGGTGGGAGGGGTGCTCTTTGACCCTCGCGAGCGCCGATGGTCGTCTCTGGCGGAGGTACGGGGCACGACGCAGCTGCTGGTTGACCGAGACCGCTGGTGGGCCGCCGCTGGGGAGTTCGCCAGTACCCTCGGCGTGGCAACAGGCAAGCTGGGGCAGAAGGCAGACCACGAGTGGCCGGGTGAGGAGCTCCCCGCTGTTCGCACGCGGCTCCGTCTCACCGACACAGACGCCTGGGTGCTGTTTCCAGGCCCGGCCGACTGGCGACCGTGCGGGCACGGACTGGCCCGCATCGACAAGCAGACCTTCACCCTCACCACCTACGGACCCGAGGATGGCCTCGCCGGCGAGTACGTCACCTGCGCGGCACCGTGGAAGGCCGACCTGTGGGTGGCGGCCTCGGGCACGTACCATGACAAGATCCACGTCCTGATCGCTCCGCAGCTCTGCCGATACGATGGCCGGACCGGCCGCTGGATCGAGTACCCGAGGGTGGGCGATGGACCCAGAGACGAGATCACGGCCATCAAGGTCATCGGGGAAGACGTATGGGTCGGCTCGCGGGGATATGCCGAGCTCGGGGCGGACGCCCTGGCCCGCTACTACCGCGACGACAAGCTGCTATCGCCCATCGTGACGCACCTCGCCGTCAGCCGGTATCTGCCGCAGACAGACTCCTGGGAGAGCCATCGCCTGCCCGCGGAGCACAGCGCCGTTGCGATCAAGGACCTGTGGGTGGCTGGAGACCTGATATGGCTCGTCGTGGACCGAACGGAGCGCTGGGTTCGCCCATGGAACAGGAAGGGCCCCAGCGGGCGGTGGCTGCTGAGCTACAACCGCGCGACGGGCCAAGCCAAGTGGCACGGCACGATGGAGTGGGGGTGGTGGCCCGAGGGCCAACGGCGCGCGGAGCCCGTGTGCGACGTGGTTGATGGCGTCTTCTGCGTGGCGATGGATGGCGCGTTGCGCTGGTACGAGCCACGGTCTGCCGAGTGGCGCCAGGCCGAGATTCCCTCCGCGCTTCCGCATCCCGTCGTCAAGGTCGTTGAGGCGGTCGAGGATGTGGTGTACTTCGCGACGCAGGGCGGCTGCGTGGGGAGAATCGGCCCCGAGGGCAGGCCCGAGCTGCTCGCGCGCCTGCTCATCTCCGGCCCGACGGTGCGCGTCTCCACACTATTCCCCAGTATGCCGCCGCAAGGCGGCGAGGTGGGGCCGGTACCACCGGAGCCGCCACCCAACGCGTGGGGCCACGGGCTCCCGGCGGAGGTCGAGGCCATCGCGGCGGACGACAAGGGGCGCGTCTGGTTCGCCTGCCGCCGGGGCTCGCGCAATACCGGTTGGGTGCTCATGTCGATGGGGCCCGGGTATTGGGAGGCGCCCGCCGCGCCGCCGGGTGTGCGGGACGTATTCGCTCGAGCGGGGGTAGCGGTACTCGACGGGGATCGGTGGCTCGTGCCGGAGCAGGCGCCGTGGTCGTACAGGGAGCGGGCCCGAAGCGGCACGGCCCAACTCGTCGCCGCGCGCGAGCCGACTTGGCCACCGGGCGCGAAGCCGCGCCACCGGGATGTGCCGGGCGGCCCGCGCGTCGTCGATGCTTACCGTGCCGAGGGACACGCTCGGGGAGGCACCCCCCCGGCCGAACTGGGCGTCGCGAGCCTGCTCGCGCTCAACGGCCAGATGCTCATCGGCACCATCGGCGACGGCGTGTATGTCTTCGACGCCGAGGCCGACGCGTGCCGCCGGCTCGGCCCCGGAGAGCAGCGCACAGCGCCGGGCCCAGCGACGGTCCGCTCCGCCAGGGAGGTAGATCCCGCTGTCTCTGCTCCCGCACTGGCCGCGTCCGACTCCGCGCTGTGGGTGCTGAACTATGCGGGGCTGTATCGCTGCGACCTCCCCACCGGCCGGTCGCGCAAGCTGGCGGGGCCGGACGAGGTCCCAGACGACGCAGGTCGCTTCGCGAACGAGGTCCACGCCAGGCGTCGGTACGCCGACGACCTTGCGCTATCCCTCTGCGGCGGCTCCCTGTGGTTCCCGGCGCCGTGGCCGTGGGAGTGGGAGACGAAAGTGGTGCACCGCATCGCGCCTGACGGCGGGGAGCTGCAGAGGGTGGAGCCGGACCTGCACGCTCGGGTGCTGCTGCCCGACGACGCCGGCCGGCTGTGGGCGAGCTCCTACCAGGAGCAGGTCCTGCGCTTCGACCCGAGCGCCCCCGATCAGCGAGCGCGGCTGTACCGCCCGGACCTCGTGACAGGCGCCGTCCACGATCTGGCCTGGGCCGGCGATGACCTATGGATCGCGACTGACTCGGGGCTGGTGAGGATCGCGAGGCGCACTCTGAACGAGGAGCTCGATGAGATCGGCGGCCGCTGAGGCGCGCGAGACGCCTCACACCGTCGCCTCGATCCCGAATAGCCGACAGAAGGTGCGGAGATCCCTGGCGTGGTCGCCGCAGAACAAGACGTTGTGGTGCCCTTTCACGCCGACGGCCCGGGGCAGCTCGTTGATGGTGATCTCCACATTCGTGCGGCAGCCGCCCACCGGGGGCATCGCATACGACTTGACGGTGGTGCCGGAGTAGACCAGCATGCTCGGCTGCTCCCCGCTGACGTACCGGGCCATGGTGACGTCCTGCCCGGCTCGCCACAGCACCTGCGGGACGCACGTGGGCTCGTTGGTGTGGGCGAAGTTGCGCAGGAGGTACGGCGCGCGCGGGCCGTCCGGGCCGAGCAGCCTGGTGGGGGAGGTGCAGTGGGAGGCGAAGTAGTGGTTCGCCTCGGTCTCAAAGGCCGGGTTGTGCTGGAAGCCGGGGAGGCCGAAGAGCTGCTGGATTAGCATGAGCGTGAGGGTGGCGTTGGCGTCGTTCTCACACCCCGCGGCTGTGCCCCCATCTCTCAGCGTCATGAAGCTCATGCACGGCTGGTACTTGCCCCGCCGCAGGCAGTCCATCGTGACGGCATCGCCCTGCTCCGCCTCGATCAACCGGCTGAGGGCGAAATGCACTCTCGCCGCCGTGAGGATCTCGGCGCGGGCCGGCTCGCACACTC
>JASFTE010000663.1:0-3428 GCA_050114035.1 Armatimonadota bacterium
CGTCGCATTCTGCAGGATGCTCGTCCTGGTGGCCCTCTGCGCACTGGCGCGCGGGGGATTTGCACTGCGCTGCGAGGGTGCCCCCGCCTCGCGCTCGGAGGAGGAGTTGATGCGCGCGGCCTTGCGGGCGGAGTACCCCCTCCAGAGGGCCGAAGGCGCTCTGCAGTTTGGACTTGCGATCGAGAGCCGCGACTGGATCCTGGGCCAGCCCGTGCATGTGCGCGTCTACGTGCGCAACGACGGTCCCGCCGCGGTCAGCGCGCCGGCCAACCTTGTGTGGCCGCACGGGTACGAGCTGTTCGTGGGCCTGGAAGGAGGAGAGCTGGCCAGATGGCTTCCGCCGGGGTATCCCCCGGACCTCACGCCGTATGCCCCGGCGATGCCCACCGTGGAACTCCCCGCAAAGGACGCGATCTGGTGTGACGTCTGGCTTACCCTTGCCGCGGAGCAGGAGGCGGCCGTGGCCGCCGGGGGCTCCATGAAGCTCTCCGTGGCGGCGGAGGATCGCTGTGGCTCCTGGGAGGGCCGCACCGGGCGACCAGAGGGCGCGCGCACCGACCCGGTCACCCTGACCCTCACGGCGCCGCAGGGCCGCGACGCAAAGGCGTACCAATTCCTGCTTGACCACGCGCTCGGGCCCTTGCCTCCGCCTGATGACCCGGGTGGATGGGTCGAACTGAAGAGGGAGGACGGAACCGTCCGGCAATACGAGGAGCAGCTCCTTCTCTTCCTCTGGAACCACCCCAATAGCGTGTACGCGCCCTACGCACACTGGCTGGTGGCAACCATCGTGGCCACCGCGGGCGCCCGCCAGCGAGTGGGACCGGACGCCATTGAGGCCGAAGCCGGCAACCTCCGCCTCCGGGAACATTACGGCGCCGTCGCCAAGAGCGGGCTCCCCGCCCTCGCCGACGAGGCCTGGTCCAAGGTCGCGTCAGCCGAGTGGCAACTAGCCCATCGCGAGGCGGCGATCGCCATCCTGGAGCGCCTAGTGCAGCAATTCCCCGACAGCCCGTGGGCTGCCAGGGCGCGCGAGAGGCTGCCCCGTCTGCGCGACCTTGCGAGGCTGCTGCGCGAGAGGGAGGGGCGATGAAGCGGAGACAGCCTCAGGAGAGGTCGCCCTGATTCGGGCGTTCAGGGGATAGCATATTCAATCATCGCCACCGCCGGCAGCACACGTGGCCCGAAAGGACGATGCCCCGGCCCGCAGACCGTCGCCGCGATGCATTATCACCCTCACGCGTTTCCGACGGTCCCCGATGCACACGTGCCGCCGATCAACACGGACGTCACGATTAGGGCCGTCGTCAAGGCCTCCGCCGGCATGGCCATCCACTACTACTGCAACGAGGTGCTCAACCAGCAGGACGGCTGGTGGCCCGAACTGCCGGGCTCAATAGAGCTCTGGCCGGAGCAAGAGCGTCCTCCCCCATCACGTGGAGGTGCATCGATGAGACCCGCGACGGGGCGGTCTACCTGAATGGGGTCAAGGTGGACCCGTTCGAGGCGCCGATGCCGGTGGGGTTCTACGTGGTGACGTACGAACTGGGCAGCAGGGCCAAGAAGGCGTTCCGGACAACCGAAGGGCACTATGAGGGAGCCATTGCCGAGTGCGTGGTGTATGACGCGAAGCTGAGCGAGGCGGAGCGCAAGGGCGTGGAGGAGTACCTGCGGCGGAAGTGGATCTCGGCGGTGCATGTGGAGGGGTCGTAGGGGGGGATGAGGGGCAGGGAGCGTTGGGGCCGCCGCCATCCGCGCCGGCTGCGACATATAACAGTCGCCGGACGTGTTCCAGCGGCAAGGGTACGAGAGGCGGCGACTGAACGGAGGGAGGGATGACATGCGTGCCGGGGTGGCACTGATTCTGTTCTGTGCACCGCTGCCTGTCGCCGGGGCAGCCGAGGAGACCGGGTTTCCGGAGCAGTACGAGCGTGTGACGGTCCTCGAAGTGTCGGCCGGTGAGGCCACGTCGGACGTGGGATTCCACATCCCGACGTGGGAGGGCGACGACTGGTACGGCCCGTCTGATTTCGCCATCGCGCCTGACGGCGCTTTGTACATCGCGGACGTGTGGAACCGGGCGATCAAGAGGTTCAGCCCGGACGGCGCCGCCGAGGTGCTCGTCTCTCTCGGCCCGCGTTGGAGCCACGATTACTACTGGGCGATCGCAGTGACTGCCGACCGGCTGTACGCCTGCAGTGAGCGTGAGCTGTGGGGCCTCAATCCGCGTGGGCAGCCGCAGTGGCGTATCGCCGCGGAGCAACTCAGCGCCTCCCTGGTGCGCACCGGGAGCGGCACCACGGATCTGGTACCGGTAGATCTGGCCCCGGTCGGCGACACTCTGGCCGGAGCCAGTAGACTGGTCTTCGGAGTGCCCGGGCAGCACCCCCTCGGCGTTGGGCCCCACGGCGGCGCGTTGGTCGTGGCGCGGATGACACGGGACTCGCAGGTCGTGCTGCACTTCAGCCGCGACGGCTTCCTGAAGGGCACGGCGCGCAGCTGTCACGTGGACCGTGAAGGGAGATTCTACGATCTGTCTGGGCCGTGGGCGCCAGCTCCGGGCGGCACCATGTACAAGACCATACTGGCCACGGAGGGGCGCGAGGTTGGCATGCGCCGCATCGGCATCACGCTGCCGCGCGACTCCCGCGATCGCTCCTCGCCTCGCCCCAACCTGTACGCGTGGCACGTCAGCGGCCAGGGCCGACTGTGGGGCACAGGCTTCTATAACCCGTCGCCGGAGTGGGACAAGGCCCATCCGGGGGAGCCCTGCCCTTCCGTTCTGCGCAAGTACTCACCGGCTGGTGAGGCGCTGGCCGAAGTGGAATTCCCGCTCGCCCGCCCGTGGCGCACGTGTCGGAACGTGGCGTTCGACGAGCAGGGCACGCCCTATGCCCTCGAGTTCGAGGGCAAGCTCATGCGGCTGGTCAAGTGGGTGCGGCGCCAGTAGCGCATCGGATGGCTGTCGCTCGCGCTCTGTCCCAGAGGCATCGAGGGCGGGGATGGGGGTCAGGGAGGGCTGGCGTCCAGGTAGCGGGTCTCGAGGGGGTGCTCGAGCACGCGGCCGTGGCGAAGCTCGACGCGGTAAGCGCAGGCATTTGGGCGGGAGCTGACCGCCTCCACTACCTCAGCGCCGACGAAGTGGACGGCGGCTCCGTCGTCGGCCGCGATGCCGCCGGGCAGGGCGCCCTCCCCGATGAGCTGCTGGTAGGTGGGGCGGCGATTCGGTTCGCTGTCGTAGTGGGGGCAGGCACTGCCGGGCAGGAGTCCCAGGCCGTCATGGAAGGGCGAGAGGCCGCGGCCGAATGAGTCGGTGACGCTTGCCTCGAACCAGCAGATCATTCCCGCGCTTATCCCCGCGAGGATGACCCCCGATTCCCACGCTTCGCGGAGCATGCGGTCCACGCCGTGAAGCCGCCAGGTCGCCA